>NZ_JABBWW010000022.1:0-137841 GCF_014161385.1 Microbispora sp. H10670
CCCATTGGGCGTCGGTCAGATCGGAGGGGTAGCGACGCTCGCGGGGCACACAGTCATGATCGCGATCCGACGGTGGTCACAGCGGCGAGATGCGCAGACCGTTATCGACCCTTCTCAAACACGCTCTAAGAAGTGCACTTATACAGAGGGCCCTCACCGTTCGGGCGCGAAGTGGGAGAGGACCTCGGGGTTGGCCATGGCGTCGCGGTTGGCCGCCCGGTCGACGGGCGTGCCGAGCAGGATCTTCCGTACGGGGACCTCCAGCTTCTTGCCCGACAGCGTGCGGGGGATGCCGGGGACCTCGTGGATCTCGTCGGGCACGTGCCGGGGGGACAGTTCGGTGCGCAGGGCCGTACGCAGCCGGGAGATCAGGTCGTCGGACAGTGCGGTGCCGTCGGCGAGCGTGACGAAGAGCAGCAGCCTGCCCTCCTGGCCGAGTTGCCCGGTGTCGATGACCAGGCTGTCGGCGATCTCCTCGAACCGCTCGACGACCCGGTAGAACTCGCTGGTGCCCATGCGCACCCCGCCGCGGTTCAGGGTGGAGTCGGACCGGCCGTAGATGACGCAGCCGCCGTCGGGGAGGATCTTGATCCAGTCGCCGTGCCGCCAGACGCCCGGATAGTCGGCGAAGTACGACTCCCGGTACCGGTCGCCGGAGGGGTCGTTCCAGAACATGACCGGCATGGACGGCATGGGCCGGGTGATGACGAGTTCGCCCACCTCACCGACGATCGAGGCCCCGGAGGGGTCGAACGACTCGACGGACGCGCCGAGGCAGCGGCACGGGATGACGCCGGCCCGGATCGGCAGCAGTGGCACCGGGCCGACGAACCCGGTGCACACGTCGGTGCCGCCGGAGAACGAGCCGAGTTGCACGCCGGGCCCGACCTCGGAGTAGACCCAGGCGAACCCCTCCGGCGGCAGCGGCGAGCCGGTCGAGCCGATGCCGCGCAGCCGGTCGAGGCCCTCCGGCTTCAGCCCGGCCTTCATGGACGCGACGATGTACGGCGCGCCGGTGCCGAAGTAGGTCACGCCCTCCTCGGCGGCGAGCCGCCACAGGGCCTCGGTGCCGGGATGGGCCGCGCTGCCGTCGTACAGCAGGACGGTGGCGCCGGCCAGCAGGCCGCCGATGAGGTAGTTCCACATCATCCAGCCGGTGGTGGTGTACCAGAAGAACACGTCCCCCTCGCCGAGGTCCTGGTGGAAGGACAGCGACTTGAGGTGCTCCAGGACGATTCCGCCGTGGCCGTGGACGATCGGCTTGGGCAGGCCGGTGGTGCCCGAGGAGTAGAGCACCCACAGCGGATGACCGAACGGCACCCGCTCGAACTCCAGCGGCGCGAACTCGGCGCGCAGGTCGTCCCAGCTCGGCGCGCCGTCGGGCGCCTCCGCGCCGAGCCGCGGGATCCAGACGGTCGCCCGCAGCGTCGGCAGCTTCCCGGCGATCTCGCGCACCACCTCCGACCGGTCGTACGCCTTGCCGCCGTAGCGGTAACCGTCCACCGCGATCAGCACCTTCGGCTCGATCTGCGCGAAGCGGTCGGTCACGCTGGGCGCGCCGAAGTCCGGCGAGCAGGAGGACCAGATCGCCCCGAGCGAGGCGGTGGCGAGGAAGGCGATGAGCGCCTCGGGGATGTTCGGGACGTAGGCCGCGACCCGGTCACCGAGCCCGACGCCGAGCCGCACCAGCCCCGCCCGGACCCGGGCGACCTCCTCGCGGATCTCGCCCAGCGAGTACTGCCAGCGGCTGCCCGACTCGTCGCGGAAGACCACCGCCGTACGGCCGGGGTGGCCGCGCAGCGCGTTCTCGGCGTAGTTGAGGGCCGAGCCGGCGAACCATTCGGCGTCCGGCATCGTTCCACGGATGACGGGCCCGTCGCCACGCGTGCCGATCACGCCGAAGTAGTCCCAGATGGACGTCCAGAAGTCGGCCGGAGACTCGACCGACCACTTCCACACGTCCTCGTACGTACCGGTGTGGCCCAGCCGTTCCATGTACCGGGTGATCCGGGCGGCACGCACGACGTCGGGCGTGGGTTCCCAGAGCAGAGCGCCTTCCTCGACCATGCCCCCCATCTTCGCCATGCCCGGGCCAGGTGTCACCCTCGCGGCCCACACAGAACACCCCTGTCATATGTGGGTTCTGAGCTGGTCGATCGCGATGCGGGCGGCGGCCCCGATCGCGGCGTCGGCCCGCGGCTGGTTCTGCGCCGTGCTGAGCGACCGGGTGAAGACCGCCACGGCGTAGCGCCCGCCGTCGGGATACTCGACCACCCCGACCTCGTTGCGGAGCGTGGGCAGCGTGCCCGTCTTGCCGCTCACCGCGACGTCGTCGAACGGGAAGCCCGAGGCCAGCCGGTGCGGCCACACCTGCAGGGCCATGAGGCGGCGGACCGCCGCGCACGAGGCCGCGCCCGCCGCCTCGTCCCGCCAGATCATGGCCAGCAGCCGGGTCATCTCGCGTGGCGTGCTCCGGTTGCTCCGCTCCGGATGGAGCGCGCGCAGCCGTGCCACCACCTCGGGGTCGGCGCACGCCTGCATCAGGGCGGCCTGGTCCGCCACACCCGCGTCCTCCCACAGGCTGGTCAGCATGTCGCGGCAGTCGTGCACCACCCGCGTCTCCGTGAGCCCGAGACCGTCGAGCAGCGTGTTGACCGCCTCCCGGCCCACCCGGGCCAGCAGCACGTCGGCCGCGGCGTTGTCGCTCACCGTCATCATCAGGTACGCCAGGTCGCGCAGCGACAGCGTGGCGTCGTCGAGCATCGCCGCCAGCCCGGTGCCCCCGCGCGTACGGCCCTCCGCCGGCACGCGGACGAGCCCGGCGAGGTCGAGCAGCCCGCGCTCGGCCTGGCGGTGCAGTTCCACCAGCAGGGGCAATTTGAAGACCGACGCGAGCACCACCGGCTCGCCGGCCCGCAGGCCCACCTCGCGCCCGCCGTCGACGTCGACGACGTGCAGCCATCCGGTGACGCCGGCGTTGCGGAAGACGCGCTCCAGCGGATCCACGCCGGGGCTCACGCGAGGAACCCGGTCGCCGGGCGCGGCGCCACACGGGGCGTGGGCGGCGCTCCCTCGTCCACCATGCCCGCGCTCTCCTTCAGCACCCGT
The DNA here is from genome assembly GCF_014161385.1 of Microbispora sp. H10670. Classification (NCBI taxonomy): domain Bacteria; kingdom Bacillati; phylum Actinomycetota; class Actinomycetes; order Streptosporangiales; family Streptosporangiaceae; genus Microbispora; species Microbispora sp. H10670. Next base: position 3,109 of record NZ_JABBWW010000022.1, read on the forward strand.
ACGGCCACGGCCGTGAAGTCTCGCACGTACGGCCCCGGCTCGGCCCGCCAGGCCGGGAGGCAGCGCCAGGCCAGCGGCGTGCCCGCGAGTGGCCGCCACACCACCCCCGGCGTCTCCGCAGGGGCGCCGAACGCGACGGCCGTGCCGGACAGGACCAGGCCGAGGGCGAACTCCGCGCGTTCGGTGCAGGTGATCGCGGTGGGGACGAATCCGCCGCGGCGGCAGGAGGCCAGCGTGTCGTCGTACAGGCCGGGCTCGGCGTCCCGGGGGAACAGCACCAGCTCCCGCCCGGCCAGGTCACCGAGGTGCACGGTCGCCCAGGCGGTGAGCTCGTCGTCCTCGGCCAGCAGGACGCCCGGATGACGGACGAGCACGGGCCCGTAGGCGAGCCCGTCCGCGGCGACCGGATGCCGCAGCAGCCCGACGTCGAGCCTGCCCTCCAGCAACGCGGTGACCTGCGCGGCCGTGCCCATCTCGGCGGGCGACAGCCGTACGTCGGGGCGTCGGTCGCGGAACCCCGCGATGAGCGCGGCGAGCACGGGTGCGCCCAGGTCGGCGGGCACGCCCGCACGCACGACCGCCGCGTCGCCGCGCGCCAGGTCGGCCATGAGGTCGCGCATCCGCTCCACCCTGGCGACGATCTCACGGGCCTCGGGCACCAGCAGCCGGCCCGCCTCGGTCAGCGCGACCCGGCGGCTCGACCGCTCGAACAGGCGCATGCCCAGCTCCTCCTCCAGACGCCTGATGCGCTGGCTCAGCGGCGGCTGGGCCATGCCCAGCCGCGCGGCCGCGTTCCCGAAGTGCAGCTCTTCCGTCACGACGAGGAAGTAGCCGAGATGCCGGACAAGGTCCACGAGCTGGGAGCATATCCAAATCGCACATGAAGCGCGTTCATATCCATATTGGACATACTCCCTGCCGGTCTGCTGCCCTTGACGCGCACTCGACTCGAAGGGGGACGCATGAGAGAGCGAAGGCGGTGGCCGTACGTCACGGCGGGGGTGCTCGTTCCGGTGGTGGCCGCGGGGGCGACCATCTGGGCGCTGCGGACGAAGGGCTCACCCGAGGAGACCGCGCGGGACTTCCTCGCGGCCTGGTCACGCTCGGACTACACGGCGATGCGCGCACTCACCGCCGGCCCGCCGGCCTCTTTCGAGAGCACCTACCGCCGCTTCCACGACGACCTGAAGCTGACCGGGCAGCGATTCCAGGTGAGGGACGTCCAGGAGGAGACCGTGCGGTTCCGGGCCCAGCTCACCGGCCCGCTGCCCATCGCGTACGACGGCAGGCTGCGGCTGGTCGAGAGCGACCGCGCCTGGAAGGTGGCCTGGACCCCGGCGGCCGTCCACCCGCGGCTGACCGGCGGCGTGCGGGCCAGGCTCACCACGGTGCCCGCCGAGCGCGCCCCGACGACCGCCGCGGACGGCACCCGCATCGACACGCCGGACGCTCCGGGCTCCGTGCAGCAGCTCGTGGAGGCACTCCGCGCGCGGTACGGCTCCCGTCTGGACGGCACCGCGTCCGCGCGGGCCGACCTCGTCGACACGCGGACGGGCTCGAAGGTCGTCACCCTCGCCGAAGGCGGGGCGAAGCCCGGCGAGCCGCTGCGGACCACGCTCGACCTGCGGGTGCACCGGGCGGGGGCGCGGGCCCTGGACGGCGTGGACAAACCCGCCTCGCTCGTCGCGCTGCGCCCGTCCACGGGCGAGGTCCTGGCGGTGGTGAACAAGCCGGGCGGCTACAACCGCGCCCTGCTCGGCGCGTATCCGCCCGGCTCCACCTTCAAGGTGGTGACGGCCTCGGCCCTGGTCGCCGGTGGCGTCACGCCCGGCCAGACCGTCGAGTGCCCCGCCGAGAAGACGATCGGCGGCTTCCCGTTCCACAACGCCGAGCACCACGACTACGGCACGCTGCGCTTCGTCGACGCCTTCGCGCATTCGTGCAACACCACGTTCGGCGCCATGGCGGTGGACCGCCTCGGCGCGGACCGCCTGACCAAGGTGGCCGCCGACTTCGGGTTCGGCGCAACCATCAAGATCGGTGTGCCCGCCGTGGACGCCGCCTTCCCCGCGCCGCGCGACGAGACCGACCTCGCGTCCGCCGCCATCGGCCAGGGGCGCGTCCTGGCCAGCCCGCTGAACATGGCCGCGGTCGCGGGCGCCGTCGCCGCGGGCACCTGGCGCCAGCCCCGGCTGGTCCCGGCATCGCTCGTCCCGGACGCCACTCCTCCCCGCCGGCTGGAGCCGGCGGTCGTGTCCGCGCTGCGGAGGCTGATGCCCGCCGTGGTCAGCGAGGGCACGGCGAGCGGTGTCTCCTTCCCGCCGGGCGCCGCGGGCAAGACCGGCACGGCCGAGTACGGCTCGGGCGAGGCGGGGTCGGGCGAGGCTGGGTCGAGCGAAGAGCCGCCCACCCACTCGTGGTTCATCGGCTACAGGGGTGACCTGGCCTTCGCGGTGGTGGTCGAGGGCGGCGGCACCGGCGCGGAGGTCGCCGCCCCGGTCGCCGCCCGCTTCCTCAGGGCGCTCTGAGCGACGACCGTACGCTCGTCGACCTTCTCCGCAGCGGCCGAAAGGCCGGTTCCGATCGTCGGAACCGGCCTCTCGGCCCGGCAGGCGAGCCGGGGTGGTTCAGTACACCTCGCTCCTGTTGTTGTTGATCTCGTCCAGGATCCGGATCGCATCGCCGTAGCGGTCCCCGTTGCCCGCTACGGGAAGGGCGAGCGTTCCGGCGGCGAAGAGAGCCGCGTCACGGACGGTGTGGACGCCGTTCCGGAGGGCCGCCGCCGAGGAGACCGTCGTGTCGGCGTCGACGCGCCGGGTGGCCAGGTTGAAGTAACCGGCGAGAAGCTGGGTGCGCAGGATGTTCACCTGCGGGCCGCCCGCCGTCAGGACGGCCGTGACCTCGGCCGGCGACAGGGCGCCGTCTGCGGTCGAGCCGTCCGCCCTCTCGAAACGCTGGTCGGTCGCCTGGATGCGGGCGAGGATCTCATCCGTCCACTGCTGCGAATGGTTCTTCCAGTACCCCTGGCTCAGCGGGTCGCGCGTCGCGGGCACCTGGGTGATCCTCGTCGTGGCCGACGCGGTCACGGGCGCGTACGTGCAGCCGTTGGCGTTGGTGAACGTCACCCGGGCCGTGTTCGTGACCGTGCTTCCCGGCGCGGCGAGCAGGCTCGGCCGGGCCGTGTACTCGATAGTCCTGCGGCCCGAGGCGCCGGCGACGCCGCCGACGTGCCACACGAGGGTGCGGGTGCCGTCCCCGTTGAGGGTCACCTCAGGCGCGGGCCCGGCTCCCTTGTCCAGCGCCCTGCTGTAGTACACCCCGGCGGGGAGGACGTCGGTGACGACCACGTCGTCCGCGCCGCCGCTGCCCGTGTTCTCGTACGTGATCCGGTAGGTGATCGCCTCGCCCGCGTTGACCGACGGGGTGGCGGTCTTCGACACGGCGAGCACCGGCGCGTGCACGGTGGTCGTGACCGTGCCGGAGCCGGAGAAGGCGTTGCCGAGCATGTCCTTGGCCGTGGCGGAGGCCCTGTTCGTCAGGACCGTGCCGTCCTCGGCGGTGCACGGCACCTCCACGCTCACGTGGCGTGTCGCACCGGCTCCGACGGGGAGCAGGCCGATGTCGAAGACGGCGCGCGTACCGTCGGGTCGGACGTCGGTGAGTTCGGTGGAGAGCGCCGGGCCGCGACCCGTGTTGGCGACCTTCGCGTCGTAGCCGACGGTGTCACCGGGGTTGGCGCCTGCCGGGCCGGTGGTGTCCACGGCCGGTTCCGGCCGGACCAGCGGGGCGAGGAACGCGCGGTTGTCGCGGACGGCGTCGGGGTCGGGCTCGCCCTCGGTGGGCCTGCCGGCCGTCGGGAAACCGTCGATGGTCCGGAACCCGTAGAAGATCCTGTTCCAGTCCTCGGAGCCGTTCAGCGTTCCCAGGATGGCCGCCTCGCCGGGGTCCTGGGTGCCGTTGCCGTTCGCGTCGTTGAAGTCGCCGTTGATGTTCGCGGACACGTTGGCGGTCGGCAGCGGCGGCCCGCACGTCGCGCCGGACAGTCCGCCGCCGTCCCAGTCGTTGCCGCCCGCGCCGGCGACGCCGATTCCCGCGCACTCGTCCAGGCCGGGCGGCAGCACCTCGTTGAGCGGCGAAAGGGCGACGCGGGAGTAGTCGCAGCCTCCCGGGACCACTCCGGGGAACGCCGGGACGCTGCAGTCCTGGAAGGTGTAGTTCATGAGGCTCAGGTAGTTGGGCTTGTTGTTGACGCTGTCGCCGCCACCGTGCTGCAGGCCGAGGGTGTGGCCGAACTCGTGCATGAGCGTGCCCGCCTGCTCGTTCTGCGTGCCGACCGAACGGCCGCCGGCGTCGGTCCCCCAGCAGGCGCCGCCCCCCGCGTTCGTGCCGCCCAGGGCGACGATGAAGTTCACGCCGGGGATGCCCTTCGCCCAGCCGCTCGTGCAGTCGTTGGCCGCGGACCGGTAGTTGGTCTGGTGGACGAACAGCGCGTAGCGGAAGAGGAGGTCGCGGGCCTTGTTCATGTTCTTCAGGGTGAAGAAGTTCGTCGCCGGCCTGCCGGCGGCTCCGTCCCAGTCGACCACCGTGTTGCCGGCCTCCGCGATCCGGTCGCCGCCGCCTCCGTAGTTGCCGAAGGTCCCCACCGGTGCCGCCGCCCCTGCACGCGGCACTGTGGTGGCGGTTCCCGGGGCCTGGCGGAACATGTTGCCGACGTCGACGTGCAGTTGGAGCCCCTTGGTGCCGTCGGCGTTGTCCACGGGAGCGTCGGCGAACGCCTGGACGACCGATTGGACCGCCCCCTGAGCCGGGCAGTGGTCGTGGTCGGCGGCGGCCAGGCAGTCGACCTCCAGGAACAGGTCCTTCCGCAGCGGGTCGGCGCCCATGCCGGGGAGATCGACGTCCACGGTGCCGTCGCCGTCCGCGTTGTAGCCGTTGCGCTCCCATCCGTCGAGCAGGAAGTCGCCGTCGGAGTCGCCGCTGGTCGACTCGGTGCTGACGTCGAAGCACACCTTGACGCGGGGTTCGTCGTCGTCTCCGCCGTCCCCCGTCGAACACGACTGGGGCCAGTTGACCTGGTCCTCCTGGCCGGTGTGGTCGATCCACTTGCCGTTGTAGTAACTGACCCTGAAGTCGAGGTTGTTGTCGTCGTCGCGCGGGCTCGCGTCGCCGAGGTCGTCGCCGGAGCTGTCGTCCCTGTCCCAGATCTGGATGGTGACCGGCACGTTCACCACGCTGTCGGGAACCTGCGTCGACACCACCCAGAACGGGTCGATGCTCCCGTTGTTGTCGATGATGGGGGTAGACGGGTCGTCGTCGCTGCTACCCGGTGGCTGTTTTACGCCGTTTATCCACACTTTGGCGTAGAAATCGGCGTGGCCTTCCAGCGCGGCCTCCAGCCCCTCCTCGTCACAGTCGTCCACGCACTCCACATGGGTGATGGTGACGGAGAAGGGGCGCGTACCGGCGGCTCGGGCGGTTCCACCGGCAAGGTTCATCGCGAGCATCCCGAGGAGGAGCACCGCGACGGCTGAGATTCGACTGATCATCGCGAATCCTTGCGTAGGAGATTTGCGCTCAGGATCGATCGCGTGATCAGGCCTGCCAAGAGTATCCGTATACTCACCTAACTCCGCGGATCACCCACATTCCGCCGAGACAGGGTCGTGTCGGGGCACCGCACAGGTCGACGTCTCAGCGGCCCGTACGGCCGGCCGGGGAGGTCAGGCGGGCGACGGCCGCGACGACCTCGGAGGAGTTGGCGAGGTCGGGCAGCACGATGTCGGCGCCCGCCTCGTGCAGCTCGGCCGGGGTGGACCGGCCCGAGGCCACGGCGATCATCGCCGCGCCGCCGATCCGCGCCGCCTGGACGTCGCGGGCGGAGTCGCCGACGAGCACGGTGTTGCCCGCGGTGAAGGCGGCGCCGTGCCGCTCCCTGGCCCGCCCCTGGGCGACCTGCAGCAGGGTGGCCTTCGGATAGACCTCCTCGCCGTACCCGCCCACCTCGAAGTCGATCCACTTGTCCAGGCCGAAGGCCTTGAGCTTGTGGACGGCGTTGCTCTTGACGGTCCCGGTGAGCACCGACTGCACGACGCCGTCGAGACGGGAGACGGCCTTGAGCGCGTCCCGCGCCCCGGGCATCGCACGCCCCTCCCTGGTCAGCCGGTCGCGCCGTTCGGCGAAGCAGACGGCCAGCGCGTCGAGGAACCTCGGCAGGTGGTGGTCCTCGACGGCGATGCCGTTGACGGCGAGGGTCTCGAAGACGATCTCGGAGTCGGGGCGGCCCGCCGCCGGCGCGAGTTTCACCAGCGGCCGTCCCGTCACCATCCGGAAGGCGGCCGCGTAGGCGTCGCGGGTCACGATGGCGACGTCGACGAGCGTGAGGTCGACGTTCCAGAGAACGAGGCGGTTGATCGCGGCCTCCGTGGGGGGTGCGTCGGGGATCGTGCCCAGCGTACGGCCCACGGGCGGGGCAGACGATGCCGCAGGCCGTCACCGGCATACCGAATGTGCGATCCGGCGCCCGCGGGCACGCGACCCGGACCGGCACGACGCGAGGCGGGCCGGGCTTCGATGGCTCCTCGACGTGGAGGAAGGCCAGGCCCGCCGGGACGCGTGAGCCCGGGCGGCCGTCAGACGAAGTCGAGGGCGTCGGCCAGCGAGTCCACCACCGGGACGCCGACGCCCTCCAGGTCGGACCGCCGCGTCATGCCGCCCGTGTAGAGGACCGCGCGGGCGCCGACGTGCAGTGCGGCGTGGGCGTCGTCCACGCTGTCGCCGATGACGACGACCTTCGCCGAGTCGATGCCCAGCGCGCGCAGGTGCTCGACCATGTGCTCGGCCTTGTGGCCCCCGGACGCCGAGCGCAGCCCGTCGACCCGCCGGAAGTGACCGTCGATGCCGAACTCGCCGACCTTCCGGACCAGCCGCTCGTGGCCCCACATGGACAGCAGCGACTGCGTGCGGCCCGACTCGTCCCAGGCGCGCAGGCTCGACAGCGCGCCCTCGGCGAGATTGCAGACCTCCATCAGCCGGTGGTAGTGCTCGTGGAAACCCGTGTCGAGCAGCTCCCACTCGCCCTCGCGCAGCGGCCGGCCGAGCATCCGCTCGTACGCCACCCAGATCGGGCGGGTGTAGACCTCGCGGAAGCCCTCCACGTCGTACGGCCCGAGGCCGTACGACTGGAAGAGCTCGTTGGTCGCGCCGATGACGGCGTCGACGTCGTGGAAGAGCGTCCCGTTCCAGTCCCAAACAATGTGTGTCATCTCGTCTCAAGCTTAGACGGCGCCTGTGACGAAATCGTGAACGCCGCCGGTCAGCTCAGCAGATCGGGGATCTCCTGTGTGGCGTACCAGAGCAGTTCGTGGTCCTCCACGCCGTCCACGACGAACCGCGCGTCGTCGTCCCCGCCGTCGGCGGCGGGCAGCACCGCGATCGCCGCCTCGACGTCCGGCACGGCGGCCGGGTCGTCCACGTGCACCGCGGCGAGCAGCTTCAGCGGAACCGGCTCGACCACCCGGACGCGGGCGCGCTCCTCCAGGCCGCCCCCGGCCTTCACGGTCTCGTCCGGCACCTCGGCCGCGAGGACCACCCGCCGTGCGGCGCCCTCTCCGTCACCGGTCGCCGGGCCGGCGGCCAGCAGGCGCAGCGAGGCACGGGCGGCCTCGGTGAGCGCGACGTACTCCAGTTCCTCGGTGTCCCCCGAGGCGTACCACTCGATCAACGCGGGGGTGACCGCGAAACCGGTCAGCGGAGCCGGACCCAGCTCACCGGCGGCGACGACGCGCGCCAGCGCGGGCAGCGTGGACGGCAGATACACGCGCATGCGTTCCTCGACTCGATATCGGTGCGGCCGGGACACCCCCGGCCCGTCCCTGCGGCTGAATCTACAGACCGGGCGGCTGCTCCGCGGAGCGTGCCGCGCGCAGCGGCACGCCGAACAGGCGCTCCATCTCGGCGATGGTCGCCGTGGGATCGGTGTGGTGGACGCCGACCAGCCCGAGGGCCTGCGCCGCCGTGATGTTCGCCTCGATGTCGTCGACGAACACGCACTGCCCCGCCTCCAGCGCGAGCAGGCCGAGCGCGTGGTGGAAGATGCGCTCCTCCGGCTTGCGCATGCCGACCTCGCCGGAGATGACGACCGCGTCGAAGATGGCCTCCCAGCCCTCGCGCGTGTAGTGGTCGCCCCACGAGTTCGACACCAGGCAGGTGCTCAGCCCCGCGACGCGGGCCAGGCGCAGCATCTCGTTCATCTCCTCGACGGGCCGGAACCCGGCGAACATCCGGGTCAGCAGGCCGTCGGCCTCGGGCGGGCCGCCGTCGAGGGTGACCAGGCGGGCGGCCAGCTCGCGCTCGAACTCGAAGATGGGGATCTCGCCGCGCTCCAGCGCGTGGATCGGGTTCTCGCCGCCTGACTGGACACCGGCCTGGTAGGCCTGGGTGACCAGCGCGCGCATGACCTCCCGGTAGTGCCGGGGGTCGATCCGGTCGGCCTCGATCCACTCCACGATGGACTCGGTCAGGCTCGTCGTCAGAACCCCGCCCCAGTCGATCAGCACACCCTTGAGCACCGCGCCTCCCAGCCGACGTGCCTCTCAAATATAGGTCTCCCCCGGCGACCGCCCCGCCCAAGCCCTCGCGGAACCAGGCGGGCAGGGGATCAGGCGGGCAGGGCTCGCGCGGGCAGGGCTCAGGCGGGCAGGGCTGAGGCGGGCAGGGCTCAGCGGGACTGGGCGAAGACGCGCGCGGCGACCTTGAGGTGCTCGGGGGACCGCAACGCGCCGGGGTCGGTGCGGATCGGCCCGAAGAGGCCGCGCCTCTCCTTCAGCCGCAGGATCCGCAGCACCGACTCGTCGATCCTGCTTTCTGAGATCCGACCCGACCTGACCGCCTTGAGGATGGCGTCGTACGCCTTCGGGAGGTTCGGCGGCATGAGGAGCATGTCGGCCCCGGCGAGGACCGCCCGCACGACCACCTCGCTGTCGCCGTACTTCTTGCGCACCCCGGCCATGTCCAGCGCGTCCGTGCTGATCACGCCGCCGAAGCCGAGTTCGTCGCGGAGCAGGCCGGTGAGGATGCGGTGCGACAGCGTCGCCGGGTCGCCCGAGGGGTCCAGCTGCGGCATCACCACGTGCGCCGACATGACGACGTCCACGCCGTGGGCGATGGCCGTGCGGAACGGCGGCGCGTCCAGCGTCCGCCACTTGGACATCGAGTGCTTGATGACCGGGAGGCCGGTGTGGCTGTCGACGGAGGTGTCGCCGTGGCCGGGGAAGTGCTTGGCGACGGAGGCCACCTTCGCCGCGTGGAAGCCGTCGACGGCGGCGCCGACCATCGGCGCCACCTTCTTCGGGTCCGAGCCGTAGGCGCGCGGCCCGATGACCGGGTTGCGGGGGTTGACGTTGACGTCGGCGACCGGGGCGAAGTCGAGGGAGATGCCGAGGGCGCGGAGTTCCTCACCGGTGACCCGGGCGACGTCCCGCGCGTTGGCGGTCTGGCCGGTCGCGCCGATCTGCGCCGCGCCGGGAAGCTTGGTGACCAGGGCGCGGAGCCGGGAGACGATGCCGTTCTCCTGGTCCACGCCGATCATGAGCGGCGCGCCGCCGTCCTCGCGGGCCGCCTCGCGCAGGCCGGTCGTGAGCGCCGCCACCTGCCCGGCCCCCGACACGTTGCCCGCCCAGTCGAACAGGATCACCCCGCCGGGCCGGAACTTCTCCACGACCTCCGCCGGCGTCGCCACGCCGTACCGCGCCTGGTTCTCCTTGCTCGGCCCTCCGGCCTTCGCGCCCCAGACCACGACGGTGAACAACTGCGCGACCTTGTCCCGCAGGTTCATCGAGGCGAGCGTCCGCTCGGCCAACCCCTTCGACGCCCCCTCCGCCGACGCCTCCGACGACGACGCAGCCGACGACGACTCGGCCGGGGTGGCGGCGGTAGAGGAGGCGGAGGATGCCGCCGCGGACGCGGACACCGGCGTGGCCGCGCCCCGCGAGGCCTGCGCGCCCGCGGCGCCGGTTCCGGACGAGCATCCGGCCACGAGGAGGGCGGCGAGCATGACCCCGCCTTGTCTGAGTCCTGGCACGCCTTTTACCGTAACCGCACCTCCGGCCTGCTCACCCACCGGCTCGCGGACTGGCATGGGCGGCGGGACGAGGCGCCCGCCGCCCACGCCGTACGGATCAGAGCCCGAGGTCCTCCAGGCCGGGCAGCGCCGCACGCGCGGCGGCCTTGGCGTCCCGCGCGGAGGTGGCGGACCGGGCCGCGGCGGCGGCGGAACGGCACTCGCCGAGTGTGTGCCGGGCCAGTGCCGCACGCACCCACGGGAGCGCGGGAGCGCCCATCGACAGCGACGTCACCCCCATGCCGACGAGCACGCAGGCGAGCACCGGATCGGCCGCCGCCTCGCCGCAGACCCCGCACCCCTTGCCCGCCTCGGTGGCGGCCGAGGCGGCCATGGCGATCAGGTCGAGCACCGCCGGATGCCACGGGTCCTGCAGCCCGGCGACGGCGCTGACCTGGCGGTCGGCCGCGAGCGCGTACTGCGTGAGGTCGTTGGTGCCGATCGAGAAGAAGTCGGCGGCCCGGATGAGGTCCGCCGCGCGCAGCGCCGCCGACGGCACCTCGATCATGATTCCCGCGCTGTCCAGCCCCGCCGTACGGCAGGCCTCGGCGAACCACTCGGCCTCCTCGGCCGTGGCCACCATCGGCGCCATGACCTGGACCTTGGCGGACGTGCCCGCCGCGGCGGCGGCCAGCGCGCCGAGCTGAGCGGCCATGATCTCGGGGTAGCGGCGGAACATGCGCAGGCCGCGTTCCCCGAGCGCCGGGTTCGGCTCCTCCTCCGGCGGCGGCAGGAACGCGAGCGGCTTGTCGGCCCCGGAGTCGAGCGTGCGCACCACCACCCGGCCGCGGGGGAACGCCTCGAACACCGCGCGGTAGGCCTCCTCCTGCTCGTTCGCGGACGGCGCCGACGCGCGGTCGAGGAAGAGGAACTCGGTGCGGTAGAGACCGACGCCCTCGGCGCCGTGTTCGAGAGCGCCGGGCAGGTCGCGCGGGCCGCCGATGTTGGCGAGCAGCGGCACGGGGTGGCCGTCGGCGGTCGCGCCGGGGCCGTCGGCCGCCGACAGCGCCGCGCGCCGCGCCTCGACGGCCCGGCGGGCCGCCGCGACCCGGTCCGGGCCGGGGGCGAGCAGCACCTCACCCGAGCCGCCGTCCACCAGCACGGGGGTGCCGGGGGCGATCGCGGTGGCGCCCGCGCAGCCGACGACGGCGGGCACGCCCATCGCGCGGGCGAGGATCGCGGTGTGGCTGGTCGGCCCGCCCTGCTCGGTGACGAACGCGGCGACCACGTCCTTCGACAGCAGCGCGGTGTCGGCCGGGGCGAGGTCCCTGGCGACGAGCACGAACGGCTCGGCGGCGCTCGCCGGCACGCCGGGCATGGGCAGGCCGGTGAGCACGGCGATGGTCCGGTCGCGGATGTCGTCGAGGTCGGTCACCCGCTCGGCGAGGTAGCCTCCGGCCGCGGCGAGCAGGTCGCGGTATTTGCCGAAGGCGTCGAAGACGGCGCGCGGGGCGGCCACGCCCCGGTCGATCAGCGCGCCCACCTCCGCCGCCAGGCTGGGATCGCGGGCCATCAGCGCCTGCGCGCCGAGCACCTCCTGGGCCTCCCCGCCCGCCCTGGCGCCGCGCGCCTCGAGGTCGGCGGCCACCTCCTCGACCGCCCGCTCGGCGCGGGCCCGCTCGGCTGCGGCGTCGCCGCCGTGGCGCGACTCCTTGTCCGGCTCGGGGATCTCCCCCGCCAGCACGTGGGCCGGGCCGTATCCGGCGCCGGGGCTGACCGCCGTGCCGGTGAGCGACCCCGGGCCGGTAGGCGACCGCGGGGCGGTCGCCCTGTCACCCGCTTCTGAGCCGGGCGCCGTAAGGCCCGTCTTCCCGCCCCCCGTGAGGGCCCCGGGACCGGTCGCCCTGTCGCCCGCTCCCGAGCCGGTCGCCCTGTCGCCCGCTCCCGTGAGCGGCTCCGGGCCCGTCGCCTCGCCGCCCGACGGCGTCCGCCGTGTGCTCACCGCGCGTCCGCCGGCGTCAGGGGGCCGCGGCGATCTGGGCGAGTTCGTCGAGCAGCGCGTCGGCCCCCTCGCCCTCCGCGCTGATGACGATCGACTCCCCCTGCCGCACGTCGAGCGCCAGCACCGACAGGATGCTCTTCGCGCTCACCGGCGCGCCGCCCGCCTTGGCGATGGTGACGTCGAACGACGCCTTCGCCGCGGTCTGCACGAACGTCGCCGCCGGGCGGGCGTGCAGCCCGACCTCCGACGTGACACTGACTCTGCGCTCGGCCACGTTTTCTCCTCACTCCGCGCGGTGGTCTAGACCGCGGGTGGTTCCGTCAAAGGCCAGTCAATACCCGACATGTCAGGGATTACCAGATCAGCATGCGACAGTTCATCCGGGTGATGCGTGGTGGCCACCGCTACGCAGGTCATACCCGCCGCCTGGGCCGCCTCGATGCCCGCGAGCGAGTCCTCGAACACCACGCACGCGGCGGGGTCCACCCCGAGAAGGTCCGCGGCCAGGAGATAGCCGGACGGATCGGGCTTGCCCACGGTCACGTCCTCAGCGGACACGATGGTCCGGACCACCTCCAGGACCCCGATCTCGGTCAGCCTTTCCACCGCCCAGTCCCGATCCGCCGAGGTCACCAGCGCGAGCGGCGACCCGTGCCCGGCGACCCGCAGGACCAGGTCGGCCGCGCCCGGCACGGGCACGATGCCGGGCAGGTCCGGATGGCCGTAGTAGGAGGAGATCTCGTCCATCAGCGCCCGCGCGTCCATGTCGGGGAACACCTCGGGGATGACGTCGGAGCCGCGGCGGCCCATGAAGCGCCGCAGCAGCGTCTCGTCGTGGGCGATCCCGTGGCTGTCCAGGAGCATCCGCCACAGGGCCCGGCTGCGTATCTCCGTGTTGATCAAAGTGCCGTCGAGATCGAAGAGCGCGGCCTTCACGACGGCCTCACGCCCACTCGAACAGCGTGTCGCCCGCGTTCACGCTGCCCTCGGCGATCCCGCCGACCGCGTCCCGCACCGCGTCGAGCGCCACCACCGGGCAGACCGGTGACCGGCCGCCCGCCTCCACGACCGCGGGGTCCCAGGCCACCACCGGCTGACCGGCCCGTACGCGGTCGCCCTCGGCGGCGAGCAGGCGGAAGCCCTCCCCCTTGAGCTGGACGGTGTCGATGCCGAGATGCACCAGCACGCCCCTGCCGTCGTCGCCCACGACGACGTACGCGTGGGGGTGCAGTTTCACGATCGTGCCGTCGATCGGGGCCAGGGCCTCGACGGGCTCCCTGCGGGGGTCGATCGCGGTGCCGGGGCCGACCATCGCCTGGGAGAACACCGGATCGGGCACGGCGGACAGCCCGATGGCCGCCCCCGCGACAGGGGCGAGAACAGTCGTCAATGAAGCGCCCTTCCCTGAGGTTCCGGGCAGGCGTCACGCAGGGGCCGCCGGAGACCCGTGAGGGACGGGCGAGGGACCGGCGGGCCCGTCGTGACCTGCCGGTTCAGCCGATGATGTCCTCGATGTCGCTGGCGATGGTGTCGGCCTCGGGCCCCACCACGACCTGGACGACGTTGCCCGCGGCCATCACTCCGTGGGCGCCGGCCGCCTTGAGCGCGGCCTGGTTCACCTTCGACGCGTCGTGCACCTCGGTGCGCAGCCGCGTGATGCACGGCTCCACCTCGATGATGTTGTCGGCGCCACCGAGCCCGGCGATGATCGCCTCGGCGTCTGCAGCCATGGGGGTCCTCCTGGTATTCGGTCGGTCCGTCGTTCAGTCGGTCTGGGTGACCTTCTTCAGACCGCGGGGGGAATCAGGGTCGATACCGAGCCTGCGCGCGAGCGCCTCGGTGAGCAACTGCCCCGGGACGATGAGTCCCAACGGCGCCACCCACTCGGGCAGGTCCGGACCGTTCAGCGCGGCGGTCGAGGCCGCGGCGAGCCACTCGCCGCCCCCGACGCCGTACGCGGCGGCGCCCGCGCCGGTGACCCGCTCGGCCAGCGCGACGGTGCCCGCGAGTGTGGGGCCCTGTCCGGACGCGACCAGGATCGCCGGGGTGTCGGCGTCCACGACCGCGATCGGGCCGTGCAGCAGGTCGGCGTACGAGAGGCCCATCGCGTGCAGGTAGCACGCCTCCTTGAGCTTGAGCGCGAGCTCCAGGGCGGTCGAGAACGCCAGGCCGCGGCCGGAGACGACGACGCCGGGCTTGTCGGCCAGGCCCTCGACCACGGCGTCCAGGTCGCCGGGGTCGGAGACGAGCTTCTCCACGGCGTCCGGCACCCGGCGCAGGTCGTCGGGGTCGACGTCGGCGCCGAGGCCGATGGCGAGCACGGCCAGCGCGGCGAGCTGGGTCGTATAGGTCTTCGTGGCCGGGACGGCCTTCTCCTCGCCGGCGAGCGTGCACAGCGCGAGGTCGGCCGCCTGCGCCAGCGGCGAGTCCTCGCCGCCGTTGGTGACGGCGACGGTCCGCGCGCCGCAGTCCTTCGCCCACTGGAGGGTCTCGACGATCTCCTCCGTACGGCCGGACTGGGACAGGCCCACGGCCAGCACGCCGTCGAGGTCGAGTCTGCGGCGGTAGGTGGTGGCGATCGAGGGGGCGCCCAGCGCGGCCATCCGGCCCGTCCGCGCCTCGATCAGGTAGCGGCCGTACACCGCTGCGTTGTCCGAGGTGCCGCGGGCGACGAAGAGCAGGTGCCGGGTGCCGCGGGCGACGGCCTCGACCTCGCCGGTCCGCGGGAGCAGGGCGTCCAGCGTCGCCCGGATCGCCGCGGGCTGCTCGGCGATCTCACCGCGCATTCTGGTCGTCATCAGTGATCATCCCCCGCTTGGCGAGATTTGTCTGTTATGGATCCGTCGCCGGCCCATACATTGACACATATTTCCCGGCTGTGGTCTAGTCCGGACTAGACCAGTAAGAACCTTAACTTATCCACACGATCCGGAGCGAGAGGGGAGGGATCAGTGGCCCAGATCGATCCGGACAGCCCGGTGCCGAAGTATTTCCAGCTACGGGAGATCCTG
The DNA here is from genome assembly GCF_014161385.1 of Microbispora sp. H10670. Classification (NCBI taxonomy): domain Bacteria; kingdom Bacillati; phylum Actinomycetota; class Actinomycetes; order Streptosporangiales; family Streptosporangiaceae; genus Microbispora; species Microbispora sp. H10670. Next base: position 18,179 of record NZ_JABBWW010000022.1, read on the forward strand.
CTCGACCTCATCGAGAACAACGAGCTGCCGATCGGCGCGGCGATCCCCTCCGAACGCGACCTGAGCCAGCGCTTCGACCTGTCTCGTATGACGGTACGGCAGGCCGTCGACCACCTGGTGTCCGAGGGGCGGCTGCACCGTGTGCCGGGCAAGGGCACGTTCGTGGCGCGGCCGAAGATCGAGCTGGCCCTCCAGCTCACCTCCTTCACCGACGACATGCGGGCGCGCGGCATGGAGCCGGGCTCCCGCGACCTGGACCGGCGGGTGGTCCGGGCCAGTGCCCACCTCGCGCGGCAGCTCGGCATCCAGCCGGGCGACGCCGTCCACTTCATCGAGCGGCTGCGTACGGCGGACGGGGAACCGCTGAGCATCGAACGGGCTCACATCCCGGTCAAGCTCGCGCCCGGCCTCGATGAGTTCGACCTGACCGGACGATCCCTGTACGCCCTGCTCGAGTCGCGCTACGCGCTCGTGATGGACGCCGGGGAGCTGACCATCGACGGCGGCGTCGCCGATCCGAGCGACGCCGACCTGCTCAAACTGCCCCGGGGCGGGGCCGTGCTGCTGCTGCAGCGCCGGTCCTTCGCCGGCGGGGTCTGCGCCGAACTCGGCGTCTCGACCTACCGGGCCGACCGCTATCAACTCCGGACGCTCCTCGGAGCCCCGGCCAGACGCCTCTAGTGCCGTGACCGCCAAGATTTGCCCGAAAGGAGCGGGGTCCAGAGTGGTGCATCGCAAGGCGGAGGAGGAGCTCGTAGCGGAGCTACGAGCGACGACGACAACGCAGCGAGGTGCCGCTCTGGGCGACGCGACGGGCAAAGATTGGCGGGAGGGGCACCAGCAACCCCCATCCTGGAGGAACAGCCCATGAGTTCCACCTCCGCCGACGCGGGCCTGCCGGCCGCACCCTCGGGCCAGAACGCGGTGATGACCGCACTCTCCCGCATCGGCCGCTCCCTGATGCTTCCGATCGCGGCGCTGCCCGCCGCGGCGCTCCTCCTCCGGATCGGCCAGGACGACCTGCTCGGCCGTACGGACAACGCGACCCTGGACAAGATCGCACAGGTCATCGGCGGCGCGGGCGGCGCCCTCTTCGACGCGCTGCCGCTGCTGTTCGCGGTGGGTGTCGCGGTCGGCTTCGCCCGGCGGGCCGACGGCTCGACGGCCCTGGCGGCCGTGGTCGGCTACCTCGTCTGGGACCGGGTCACCCACTTGATGTTCTTCGACGCCGCCGCGGACGCGGCGGTGCACAAGAAGGTGGCGCAGTCCGTCCTGGGGGCGGACGGCAAGCCTGCCGAGGCGCTCAACCTGGCGTCGGCCAACCCGACCGGAGTGCTCGGCGGCATCCTCATGGGCCTCGTCGCGGCCGTCCTGTGGCAGCGGTACTACCGCACGAAGCTGCCCGCCTACCTGGCCTTCTTCGGCGGGCGGCGCTTCGTGCCGATCCTCACGGCGCTGGCCGGGCTCGTCCTCGGCGTCGTCTTCGGCCTGATCTGGCCGCCGATCGGTGAGGGACTGACCAACTTCGGCGACTGGCTGGCGACCCACTCCACGCTCGGCGCGGGCATCTACGGGATCGTGAACCGGGGCCTCATCCCCTTCGGCCTGCACCACTTCGTCAACTCGATCGTCTGGTTCGCCGTGCCGGAGTGCACCGTCGGGGCCACCCACGCCGCGGGCGACCTGAACTGCTACTTCGCCGGGCAGGACGGCGCCGGTGCGTTCATGGCGGGCTTCTTCCCGGTCATGATGTTCGGCCTGCCGGCCGCCGCCATCGCGATGTGGCGGGCCGCCCCGCCGCACCGCCGCGCCACCGTCGGCGGCATCATGATCTCCTCGGCGCTGATCTCCTTCGTCACCGGCATCACCGAGCCGATCGAGTTCGCCTTCATCTTCGTGGCGCCGGTGCTGTTCGCGGTGCACGCGCTGCTCACCGGCGTCTCGATGGCCCTGGTCGCGTTCCTGGACGGACGCCTCGGCTTCGGGTTCTCCGCCGGTGCCATCGACGCGGGCCTGAACGCGACGAAGGACAACACGCACAACTTCTGGCTGATCATGCTGATCGGCGTCGTCTACTTCGTCCTCTACTACGTGATCTTCAGCTTCCTCATCAAGAAGCTGAACATCCTGACGCCCGGCCGGGAACCCGAGCCCGATGTGGACTCCGGGGAGAGCGCCGAGACGGCGCGCGCCCGCGCCTGACGCGTCACGTCCCCCTCGCGGGGAAGCAGGGGCGCCCGGTGATCCCGGGCGCCCCTGTCGCGTTCTCCACGGATTCCGGATGACCTCAATGTTCTTCGTCATGTTCCGGTAACAGGGGATGTTCCCCCAGCTCGGCCGGATCTTCCCGGACGAACGGCGGCACACGACCGCGATTCTCGGCAAAGTTGGCGACCCCGGTATCAGGCGGGATGACCGAAATCTCTATTAGGCGTCAGAACCCGGCGCGCGAGAGCGGAGTCCCGATGCCCAAGCCCGTCCCCCTGCCACGGCTCGCGTCCGTCCCCTCGGCCGATCCTCCGTACGACGAGCGGGACGACGGCCCGGTCACCTACGGCGCGCTCGCCCTCGCCCCGGCGACCCTCCCGGCGCCGCCCGTGTCCTACCCGTACGGGCGGCCGGGGGGCTCCCTCACCGACGAGCGCCGCCTGCGCGGGCTCGGCCAGGCGCTGGCGGAGATCCTGGCGGGCCGGAGGCCGCCGGAGACGGTGGCCGGCCGGCTCACCGAGCGGGCCTACCGCGAGCTGGTCCGGGCGGGAAAGATGATCGACACCGAGCGGCCGCCGCTGACCGGTCTCCCGCACGTGCAACGGCCTCTGGAGGGGGTCATCGAGATGTGCCTGCTGGTCAACTGCGGGCCGCGCAGCCGCGTGCTCGCCGTGCGGCTGGAGCGGCGGGGCATGCAGTGGCTGGTGACCGACTTCGAGACCGCCTGACCCCCCTGCCCCCGACGCCCGGTCATGAGAGGACCCCGCCGGACATGTCCGGCGGGGTCCTCCTCAGCTCAGGTCGCACCCGGCGGTCAGGCCTGCTGGTTGCGCGGGTCGCCGTGGCAGCGCTTGAACTTCTTGCCCGAGCCGCAGGGGCAGGGCGCGTTCCGCTCGACGTCGCCGTACGCGGCGCGCTGCTCGGGGGTCGACTTGACCCGGCTGACCTCCACGTCGCCGCTCTCGCCGGGCGCGGTGTAGACCATCTCGGTCGGCCGCGACGGCTGCCGCAGCGCCCTGGCGATGATCGACCCGGTCTCCGACAGCGCCGTGTCCTCCTCGGCGTTCTCCTCCACGATCGGGTTGGCCTGCACCTCGACCTCGAGGTTGAACAGGTAGCCGACCGACTCCTCCTTGATGCCGTCGAGCATCGCGGAGAACATCTCGAAGCCCTCGCGCTGGTACTCGATCAGCGGGTCCTTCTGGGCATAGGCACGCATGCCGATGCCCTCCTGGAGGTAGTCCATCTCGTAGAGGTGCTCGCGCCACTTGCGGTCGAGCACCGAGAGGATGACCCGGCGCTCCAGCTCGCGCATCGCCTCGGGGCCGAGCTGCTCCTCGCGGCGGTCGTACGCCTGGAGCGCGTCTTCCTTGATCTTGTCGGCGATGAACTTGGCGTCGAGGTCCTCCTTGCCGCCGCCGGCCTCCTCGACGAGCTGCTCGACCGTCACGGAGACGGGGTAGAGCTGCCCGAAGGCCTTCCACAGCTTGTCGAGGTCCCACTCCTCGGCGAAGCCCTCGCCGGTGGCGCCCTTGACGTAGTCGTCGACCACGTCGACGACGAAGGTCCGGACCTGCTCGTGCAGGTCGGCGCCTTCCAGCACCCGCCGCCGCTCGGCGTAGATGACCGTGCGCTGGCGGTTCATCACCTCGTCGTACTTCAGGACGTTCTTGCGGATCTCGAAGTTCTGCTGCTCGACCTGGTGCTGGGCCGACGCGATGGCCTTGGACACCATGCCCGACTCGATCGGCACGTCGTCCGGGATGTTCAGCCGCGTCATGATCATCTCGACCCGGGCGGCGTTGAACAGGCGCATCAGGTCGTCTTCGAGCGACAGGTAGAAGCGCGACTCACCGGGGTCGCCCTGACGGCCGGAACGGCCGCGGAGCTGGTTGTCGATGCGCCGCGACTCGTGCCGCTCGGTGCCCAGCACGTAGAGCCCGCCGGATTCGACGACCTGCTCGTGCTCGGCCTTGACGGCCTCCTTGGCCTTCTCCAGCGCCTCGGGCCAGGCCTTCTCGTACTCGTCCGGCGTCTCGGACGGCGACAGGCCGCGCTGCTGAAGCTCCAGGTCGGCGCGGAACTCGGGGTTGCCGCCGAGCATGATGTCGGTGCCTCGACCGGCCATGTTGGTGGCCACGGTGACCGCGCCCTTGCGGCCCGCCTCCGCGACGATGGCGGCCTCACGGGCGTGGTTCTTGGCGTTCAGCACCTCGTGCGGCACACCCTGGCGCTTGAGCATGCGCGACAGCTTCTCGGACTTCTCGACGCTCGTGGTGCCGACGAGAACCGGCTGGCCCTGCTCGTAGCGCGCCTTGATGTCGTCGACGCACGCCTGGAACTTGGCGTCCTCGGTCTTGTAGACGACGTCGGCCTGGTCCTGACGGATCATCGGCCGGTTGGTCGGGATGGGGACGACGCCCAGCTTGTACGTCTGGTGGAACTCGTTCGCCTCGGTCGCGGCCGTACCGGTCATGCCCGCGAGCTTCTCGTACAGGCGGAAGTAGTTCTGGAGGGTGATCGTGGCGAGAGTCTGGTTCTCGTCCTTGATCTTCACGCCTTCCTTGGCCTCGATGGCCTGGTGCATGCCCTCGTTGTAGCGGCGGCCGTGCAGCACGCGCCCGGTGAACTCGTCGACGATCAGGACCTCACCGTCGACGACGATGTAGTCCTTGTCCTTCTTGAACAGTTCCTTCGCCTTGAGCGCGTTGTTCAGGAACTGCACGAGGTGGGTGTGCTCGGGCTTGTAGAGGTTGTCGATGCCGAGCCAGTCCTCGACCCGCTCCACGCCCGCTTCCAGGATGCCGACCGTGCGCTTCTTCTCGTCGACGACGTAGTCGCCGGTGCTCTCCTCGCCGTCCTTGCCCTCGGTGCCGCGGCGGAGCCTCGGCACGATCTTGGCGAACTCCTGGTACCACTTGCCCGACTGCTCACCGGGGCCGGAGATGATGAGCGGGGTGCGGGCCTCGTCGATCAGGATCGAGTCGACCTCGTCGACGATGGCGTAGTTGTGGCCGCGCTGGACGCACTCCTCCATCGACCACGCCATGTTGTCACGGAGGTAGTCGAAGCCGAACTCGTTGTTCGTGCCGTACGTGATGTCGGCGTTGTACTGCCTGCGGCGCTCGTCCGGCGCCATGTTGGCCAGGATGACGCCGACCTCCAGGCCCAGGAAGCGGTGCACGCGGCCCATCGTCTCGGCGTCGCGCTTGGCCAGGTAGTCGTTGACCGTGACGACGTGGACGCCCTTGCCGGAGATCGCGTTGAGGTAGGCGGGGAGCGTACAGGTGAGCGTCTTGCCCTCACCGGTGCGCATCTCGGAGATGTTGCCCATGTGCAGGTTGGCGCCGCCCATGAGCTGCACGTCGAAGTGGCGCTGCCCGAGGACCCGGCGGGCGGCCTCGCGTACGGTCGCGAAGGCCTCCGGCATCAGGTCGTCGAGGGACTCGCCGTCGGCGTGCCGCTGCTTGTACTCGGCGGTCAGCGCGCGGAGCTCGGCGTCGGACAGGCTCTTGAAGTCCTCTTCGATGGAGTTGACCTGCTCGGCGATGCGCTTGAGCTTCCGCAGAGTCTTGCCTTCGCCGGCGCGAAGGATCTTGTCGAGAATGGCTGGCACTTTTAGTAAAGCTCCTCGCAGGTCTCACCCCGGTCGATCACCGGGGTGTGAGGACGAGACATACTTCCCCGCTAACCATCGTAGGCGGTTCCATCACCAGACACAGCCACCCTCAAACGACGGAGCGCCGCGCAACAATCCCCTATCTCATAAGGAGAAAACCGCCCAGAGGGTTCCCCCGATGTCCCGACCGCCCGGCCCATCAGGTAGAAAACGGGGTATGGCACAGAGCGGACACCAGGGCAGCCACGCGGGAAGCGCCAAATCATGGCTCGCCGTCAGCATCATCCTCATCGGCTTCACGATCGGGGGCGTGGCGCTGACCCTCGGCCCGAACTGGCTCTTCGTGTGGATCGGCGCGGGCGTCTGCGCCGTGGGCGGGCTGCTCGCCCTCGCGTTCGACATCTTCTCGGACGTGATCGTGGACGCGCCCCGGGAGATCAACGTGCAGGAGCACCACTCCCCGTTCGAGCACCGGTCCATCGGCTCCTGAAGCCGGCGATGAGGCCGCTGAAGCTTTCAGCGGCCCGCCCGGCCCCGAACCGCCGTAGGCGTTTTGTCGGTCACCGCGTCTACCATCTCCTCCTGTGACCGACCTGACCGCCGACGAGGCCCGCAGGATCATCCTCCGGGCCCAGGGCTTCCTCGGCGCCGCCGCGCGCGCCGGGGGGGTTCCCGCCATGCTGCGGCGCGTCGGCGCCGTCCAGCTCGACACCATCTCCGTCCTCGCCCGCTCCCACGAGCTCGTCGCGTACGCGAGGCTCGGCGCGGTCGGCCGGGACGCGGTCGAGCGCGCCTACTGGGACGCCCCCGCCCGTGCCTTCGAGTACTGGTGCCACGCCGCCTGCGTCCTGCCCATCGAGCAGTGGCCGCTGTACGACTTCCGCCGCCGCGCGTTCCGGGAGCGGCGGTTCCGGTGGCACGAGGTGCCGCCCGTGGTGGACAAGGTGCTGGAGCAGGTGCGCTCCGACGGCCCGCTGACCACCGCCGACATCGGCGGCGCCAAGAATGGTGGCCCCTGGTGGGACTGGTCGGACACCAAGATCGCCATTGAGTGGCTGCTCGACATCGGCGAGGTCGTCTGCACCCGCCGTGTGGGCTGGCGGCGGGTCTACGAGCTCGCCGAGCGCGCGGTCCCGGCGGAGCTGCTCGGCCGGGACCTGTCCGACGCCGAGTGCGTGACCCGGCTGACCGGCATCGCCGGGCGCGCGCTGGGCGTGGCCACCCGGGCCGACCTCGCTGACTTCACCCGCGTCAGGGGCGCGCACGCCGCCCTGCTCGACGAGGCCCTGCTCAGCGGGGCGGCCGGTCTCGTGCCCGTACGGGTGTCGGGATGGCCCGCCCGGCGCGGCGCGGGCGCGGGCGGGCCCAACGCCTGGGCCGACCCCGCGGCGCTTGACGGCGAGCCGCGCGGGCGGCACCGCACGACGCCGCTGTCGCCGTTCGACTCGCTGATCTGGGAGCGGGCGCGGGCCGAGCGCGTCTTCGGCCTCAACCACCGGCTGGAGGCCTACGTGCCGAGGGACAAGCGGGTCCACGGCTACTTCGCCATGCCCGTGCTCGCGGGCGGCCGGATCATCGGCCGGGTCGACCCGGCCCGCGAGGGCACCACCCTGGTCGCCCGCCAGGTCGGCTTCGAGCCGGGCGCACGGGCTCGCGACGCGGAGGCGATGAGCGACGCCCTGTGGGAGGCCGCGAGCTGGGTCGGCTGCACCGGCGTGCGGGTGGAGCGCGTCGGCACGCCCGAACTTGAGGCCCCGCTGCGCGCCGCCGTGGCCCGCGGATCCCAGGGGCGCCGATGATCGGCTGAACCACGGCACGTCAGCATGGCCGACGGGCAGCCGGACGGCCACCCGTCAACCGGGGTTGAGAACCGGCGCGGGGCCGGACGTCTGGTGCTGATGCCGCACCAGGTGGGCGTAGTGGCCGCCGTGGACCATCAGCTGGCGGTGGGTGCCGGCCTCGACGATCTGACCTCGGTGCAGCACGACGATCAGATCGGCGTCCTGGATCGTGGACAGCCGGTGGGCGATGACGATCTGGGTCTGGCCGAGCTTGAGCAGGTTGCGGCGGATGCGCTCCTCGGTGACCGCGTCCAGCGCGGCGGTGGGCTCGTCCAGCAGCAGGATGCGGGGGCGGTGGACCAGGGCGCGGGCCAGCGCCAGGCGCTGGCGCTGGCCGCCGGACAGGCGCGTGCCGCCCTCGCCGACGTGGGTGTCGTAACCCTGCGGGAGGCGCACGATCTCGTCGTGGAGTTCGGCCAGGCGGGCGGCGTGCTCGATCGCCTGGTGGTTCAGGTCGGTGAAGCCCGCGATGTTGGCGGCGATGGTGCCGGCGAACAGATGCGGCTGCTGGGTGACCACGCCCACCTGCCCGCGCAGCCACTGCCGGTCGAGCTCCTGCACGGGGATGTCGTCGAAGCGGATCTGCCCGGAGACCGGCTCAACCAGGCCGATGAGGGCGCGGCCGAGGGTGGTCTTGCCGGATCCCGACGCGCCGACGATGGCGACCCTCGCCCCGGGCGGGATGCGCAGGGAGAGGTCCCGGAGCACCGGCGTACGGGCGTCGTAGCCGACGTTGATCTTGGTGACGGTGACGCCACCGCGCAGCCCGCCGTCCGGGCGGACGCCGCCGGTGCGCTCCGGCGGTGTGCCCATGAGGTCGGCGATGCGGCCCAGGTGCGCGGCGGCCAGCTGCAGCTGGTAGACGATGCCCAGGAGCGACGCGAGGGGGGTGGTCGCGGCGACGGCGAGGGAGACCAGCGCGAGCCGGTCGCCCAGCGTCCCGCCGGTCGAGGCGAACACGGTCACCAGTAGACCCAGGTGGAGTGCGGTCTGGAGGGCGGTGGTGGCGGTCTGGACCGTGGCCACGTGCCGGTCCCGGGCCGCCCCCGTGGTCAGCTCCTCCTCGTGGTGGACGCGCCAGCGGGCCATGGCCGCCGCCTCTCCGCCCGATGCCTTGACCGCCTCGATGCCGGCCAGGCTGTCGACCATGGTGGCCTGGGTGGCGGCGGTGGTGTGCAGGGCGGCGAAGGCCAGGTGCATGCCGCGGCGGGCGGTGGCCAGCACCACACCCGCCTGCAGCGCCGCCGCCACCAGCGTCACCAGCCCGAGCCCGGGCGCGGCGACGACGAGCAGGGTCAGGTAAGACACTGCGGTGGCCAGGTCGAACAGGAAGGCCAGTGACTGTTCGGTGAGCAGATCGCGCAGCATGGCCACGCCGCTGAGCCGGTTCAGCAGGTCGCCGCTGGAGCGGCGCTGGAAGAAGCGATAGGGCAGCGCCAGAGTGTGGCCGACGAGCGCGCGCATCCCTTCGGCCGCGACCGAGGTCTGCAACCGGATCAGCGTCCGGGCGCGGATCCAGGACGTCAGCCCGAACACGAGCACGACGCACAGCGCGGCGGCCGCCAGCGTCGTGACGTCCATCGCCACCGGCCGGTCCACCACTAGTTTGGTGAACAGCGGCACCGCCAGCCCGAAGAGTTGCGCCGCCAGCGAGGCCAGAACCACCGCGGCGATCAGCCGCCGGTTGGCGAGCGCGGGTGCCAGCAGCGGGCGCAGCACGCGCCAGGGCCGGTGCCGGGCGGGGGGCGCGAGCCCGGAGGGGGCGTCGGCCAGCAGGACCTTGCCGGAGTATCCGGCCAGGAACTGCCGCTGCGACAGCCGTCGCCGGCCCCGCGCCGGATCGACCACGGTGGCGCCGCGCGGGCCGACGTGCTCGACGACGACGAAGTGGTTGTTCTCCCACATGGCGATGAACGGCGCGGGCAGCGCGCGCACGGTGTCGATCGGGGCGCGGCAGGCCCGCAGCCGCAATCCGAAGCGGGCTCCCGCCTGGATCATCTCCCGCAGGCTGACCCCGTCGACGCCCTCGGCCAGGTGCTCGCGCACTTCCGCCAGGCCGGTGCGGCGGCCCAGCGCGCTGAGCACCATGGCCAGGCACGCGGCGCCGCAGTCGCTGCGGGCCAGTTGCATCCGCAACGGCACGCGGCGTCTCACCGCCGCACCTCCCCGATCTGGGGCGCCAGCAGGAACCGTCTGATTTCCCTCACCGTCGCATCCGCCCGATCACGCTCAGAGCCAGAACCACCGGATCTCCGCCGTGCGCCGCCGCTCGTCCAGCCACGCCTGGAATGCCGCGTCCCGCGCCGCTTCCAGCACCTCCGGCGCGTCGGGGTCGGGCGCGACGACCTCGTGGACCACCCCGGCCAGGTAAGCGCCTTCATAGGGGACCGGCCCGATCGCCGTCTTCTGGGGCACCGTCCGCAACGGCTCGGGCAGCCGTGGGGTGAGTGCCGTCGTGGCGAGCAGCTGCGGCGTGTTCCCGGACGGCCCGGCCGGGAGTTCGAGGGCGGCCAGGCACCGGGCCGCGAAATCCTCCACCGGGCCCTCAAGCAGGGCGCTCAGGTCATCGGCGTGGCGGCCCGTCACCCACACCGCGCGCCGCACCGTGAAGTCCTCCGGGTGCTCGGCCAGATGGCGGCGGGCCGGCTCGCCGGCGAAACGATCCCGGACACGGGCGACGAGTGCCTGCGTACGGGCGTGGGTCTGGAACATCTCCGGCGACATGCCCGCCTCGGCCAGCCACTCCAGCGTCTGCGCCCGGCCGGTGAGCCCCCGGCGCCGGCGGAACTCGTCGGCGGCCGCCTGGATCTCGGCCGTGGTCGGCTGCTGCAGGGCGCCCTCCAGCTCGTTGAGCACGATGCGGTGGTCCACCAGCCGCTCGTGGAGCTGCCGGTCGCGCACACCCAGGGCGCGGATCGCGGACAGCGCCCCCGCGATCGACAGCCCGGCCCCGTCCACGCTGAGGATGTTGGCCGCCGCCCAGTGGGTGGAGTGGTCCACCAGCCACGGGATGCCGTCGTCCACCTCGGCCGACAGCGCGACGGTGCCGCCCTCCGGGTGGTCGAGGAGCAGGTCGTAACCGGCCCGGGTCGCCCCCGGCGGCTCGTCGACGGCCAGCTGAGCGCGCAGATGCGGCCGCGCGGCGGCCCAGTCGAGCACGCGCCGCCGTGCCTCGCCCACCGCGTCCCGCGCGACCGGCAACCCCCGCAGGAGCGCGACCGCCTCGGCGAGGTCGTCGGCGAAGGAGGCGGGGGCGGTGGGGGCGGCGGAGGGGTTGGTGGCGTTTGCCGGGCCCGATGTGCTCCGGTCAGTGGGCATCGGTGAGTCCTTCGGGTCGGGACGAGGAGCGGCCTCCCGGCTGGAGCCCGACGCCGGCGGCGAGCCAGTCGGCGATGGCGTCGCTGATGGGCATGCCGGTGCGGAGCTCGACGAAGGCCCATTGGCCGTTGACGTTGAGCTCGAGGAAGACGTACCGGCCGTCCGGGGTGACGATGAAGTCCAGCGCGCCGAAGCTCAGACCCAGCCCGGCCACCAGACGGACACAGCGGTCGGCGACGTCCCGCGGCAGGTCGTAGGCCGCGTAGCCCACGTTGGTGTCGTGGTAGTGCCGCCAGTCCACGGCGGTCGACCGTGAGGCCTGGGAGTCGATGCGGGCGGCGAACACCCGCTCGCCGACCACCGTGACCCGCAGCTCGTACGCCTTGGGCACGTTCGGCTGCAGCATCGCCGGGCCGTGCCGGAGCCGGTGCCGCCCGGTCAGCCGCCGCCGGGGCACCGTCGCGGTGAACAGGTGACCGGCCTCCCCGTCCAGCTCGAACGGGTGGAATCCGAGCGTCTTGGTGATCAGCCGCCCGCCGGCCCGGTTCCACAGCGGCACCAGGGCCTCCGGGTCGTTGGTCACCACCGTGTCGGCCACGGTCAACCCGAGCTCGGCGGCCCGGTAAAGATGCAGCAGCTTGTTGTCGACGGCCGCGGCGTGCTGCGGCGGCGCGGGCATCCACCGGGCCCCGACCATGAGGTCGTACGCGCCGGTTACGGCGATCCTGGCGGTGTGCTCGGCGAAGGCGCGCTGCGACGGCTCCGGCACCTCGGTCGCGGACGGCGGGTCGGGGCGCCGATCCCACACCGCGCTCACCTTCGACAGGTCGTAGGTCTCGCCCCGATAGGTCAGCACCTGGTGCCAGCGGCCGTCGAGACAGCTGGTGGTGAGGGTGGAGCCTCCGGGGTAGTCGGCCTCGTCCCACCACAGCAGCGGTACGCCCCGCTCCCGCAACTTGGGCAGCACGACGTGCACCGAGTCGTCGCGGTGGCTGCTGATGATCAATAACACGGTCGTACGGTCCTTCGCTGTCGCAACAGCGGGGAGCCGGCTGAAGGGCTCCCCGCTGTTCACCAGGCCGCGGTCATCGCGGTCGGATCACGTCTTCCAGCAGTCGCCCTTCTGGCTGGCGGTGCACACATAGGTGCTCCAGTCCGGCTCCATGCCTGCGATCAGCTCCAGCTCCTCGCCGTCGAGCTGGGAGACGCCGGCGGGGAGATCCTCGATGTTCAGCATGTCTTCACCCCCCTTCTGGTTTCGCGGGGCCGTGATCGACGGCCCTGTGAGGGGATGGTGGTGATCACGACTTGTGATCCACTGCAAGGGGGGCTGGAAGTGACTGCGGACCCAGGTCGGCGGCCCGCGTCAGCCCGCAGCGGGGGGTGGCAGGGGTGGCGGCACCGCCCGGCTGGGCGCATTCGTGCCAGGGTGAGTTCGTGCCAGGACGAGCCGGTCAGCCCGGCAACCACCCGTAACCGGCGTCGAAGGCTGAGGCGTCGGTCCTCGCCCGCGCCCGCTGGATCGCGGCGTGCAGACCGCCGTCGCGGCGCAGCCGCTCGGCCCCGAGGTTCTGCGGCCTGTCCTCGCCGCCGATCAGGTAGACGTCGCCCTGCTGCGGCACGAAGTCCGAGACCGCGAGACACCGCGGCCGTCCGCGCCGCGCGTCTACGCCGCGGGGCTACGCCGCGTCTAAGCCGTGGCCTGCCGCGACGACGGCGGCACGATCGCGATCACGGCGCCCGGCACTCGGCCCCTTCGGAGGGCTCGCTCAGGTGATCTCCAGCAGGCGCTCGCGTACGGCGTAGACCACGGCCTCCATGCGCGAGTGGAGCTGGAGCTTCTCCAGGATGTTGCGCACGTGGTTCTTCACGGTGTTCTCGGAGATGAACAGGTCCTTGGCGATCTCGCGGTTGTTCATGCCCTTCGCCACGAGGCGGAGGACCTCCATCTCGCGCTCGGTCAGGCGGGGGACGGGAAGCTGCGGGGGCCGCTCGGCCTCCTTGCGGCTCATGTTCGCGAACTCGGTGATCAGCTTGGCCGCCATGGCCGGGTTGATGAGCGACTGCCCCTCGTGCACCCCGCGCACCGCGTCGGGCACCTCGTCGATCTGGACGTCCTTGAGCAGATAGCCGGTCGCACCCGCCTTGATCGCTTCGAAGAGGTCCTCCTCCTCGTCGCTGACCGTCAGCATGATGATCCGGGTGCTCGGCACCGATTCCTTGATCTTCCGGGTCGCTCCGATGCCGTCCAGCTTCGGCATCCGGACGTCCATCAGCGCCACGTCCGGCATCAGCCGGTCGGCGAGCTCCACCGCCTCCTGGCCGTCGCTCGCCTCGCCCACCACCTCGATGTCCGCCTCCGCGGCCAGCGCGAGCTCCAGGCTGCGGCGGATCAGTGCGTGATCGTCGACGATCAGGACACGGATCGGCTCGCTTCTACCGGCTGCTCGAGCCGCCTCGTCGGGTCGGGACACGGAACCTCCTTGCGGGGGCCAAGGACGCTGGATCGCCATCATTACACGGGTTCCGGAGTGTTAGGGATCTTCGTCGCGCCGGCCCGGCCCTCGACAGGGGATCGCACGGCGCCCCGGCCCGCGTCCGTCCGGGCCGGGGCACCGCGGCCCCGCCGGCCGGAGCGGCCGGGGACCGCGCGACGACCTGTGTCAGGGCTCGACGAGCCTGAGGAGCCCGTAGTCGTAGCCGCGCCGCCGGTAGACGACGCTGGGCAGGCCCCCCTCCTTGTCACGGAAGAGGTAGAAGTCGTGACCCACCAGCTCCATTTCCAGGAGCGCCTGGTCGATCGTCATGGGGTCGGCCTTGTGGAACTTCTCGCGTACGATCAGCGGTCCGTCGCCGTCCATCTCGATGGGCACGATGGGCCCAGAATCCTCGACCCGCTCCGGCTCCGGCTCCCACTCGGCGACCGCCTGGACCGCCTGGACCTCCGCGACCGGCCCGGGCTCCTCCCGGGTGGTGCGGACCACCCCCTGCGCGTCCTCCATCACCGCCGTGAGCTCGGCCGTCGAGGGCGGGCAGTTCTTCCCGTGGTGGATCTTGCGGCGGTCGGCGAGCCGCCTCAGCCGCTCTTCGAGCTTGCCGATGGCGATGTCCAGCGCCGAGAAGCGGTCGTCCGCACACGCCTCGGCGCGGATGACGGGGCCACGTGAGTGGATGGTGAGCTCCACCCGTTCGCGTTGCCCGCTCTGCCGGTGGTTGGACTCCTTGGAGACCTCCACATCGGCCTGGATGAGCTTGTTGTCCAGTCGTTGGATTCTGGCCAGCTTGGACGTCACATGATCACGGAAACGGTCACTCACTGTGGTGTGCCGTCCCTTGACGATGATTTCCACGCAAAGCCTCCCTTCGCACATCGACTGCGGTGCACGGCTTACGGAGCACCCGTCCGGCCGACCTGGTCTTCGTCCCCACATCCGCCTGCTGAGGGGTTCGCGGCTCAGTCGCCACTACTGCCCTTCTCCTCTTGCGGGGGACATCTGGACCCCCGGGAGGGCAGGACTTACCTCTAAGCCGCACCGTGATCGGTCGACCAAGAGTCGCCTTACGTGGGCCGTTTCGCCTGCGGCTGGCATCGGCTTGCCAGGCCGGACCCCACGAGGGAGTCGGCCCGGCGCAACCACGGACCCGGACGGGTGCCATGTCTGAACGCTAGTCGCTGCCGACAGGAATGTCAGCCAAGAGGAGAGCCGGACGATCACTTTGCGTGATCCGGGTTGCCGTCTCACCCTTGTAAAACTCGCGGTCATATTCCTGGAATCCCCGCCGATCCGGGGTCCACACCTCTCTGGAGCAGGTGGGTCGCCGAATCCGCCGTCTCGTCCACCTACGCGGCGGCGAGGAGCGATCCTGCCTCAGGATTTACCATCCGTGATTATCGCGAATGTGGTGCTTCCGGCGTGTCGCGACGTACGGGACGCGCCTGGGGGTGGCCGCGATCGTCACCGCCGCGGACGGCGTGACGCCCGCCGCGCGCAGCGCCCGCGCCGCCTCCGCCAGCGTCGCCCCGGTCGTGACGACGTCGTCCACCAGGACGACCCGGAACCCCACAGCAGGCCCTGTGCCGCTGTGAGGCGGCCTCAGCGCCCCCAGGGCGCGATGCCCGACCTCGAAGGCTCCGGAGAGGTTGGCGGCCCGCTCCAGCGAGCCCAGGCCCGCCTGGTCGGCCACCCGTCTGCGCTGCCGCAGCAGCGGCGCGAGCACGGCGGCGCGGCCCAGCCCGCGCAGCTCGCGGACGGCGGCCGTCGCGACGGCGCGCACCGGGTCGTGACCCCGGCGGCGGACGGCGGCCCGGGCGCTCGGCACCGGCACCAGCCACGTCACGGCCGCCGCCCCCTCACCTGCCCGATCCCCGCCTGCCCCGTCCCCGCCCCGGCCACCACCGGACAGACCCGCGCCGGACAGACCCGCGCCTGCCGGGTGCGCCGCGCGCTCCCCCTCCGCCTCGGCTTCGGTCTGCCAGGCGGCGACGCAGGTCGCCACGCAGGCGGCCAGGGCCGGCACGAGAGCCGTACGGCCGCGTTCCTTGCAGGCGAGGATCATCCGGCGGGCCGCGCCCTCGTAGGCGGTGGCCGACCAGCAGTCCGGCAGCCCGGGAGGCGCCGGGTCCGGCGGCCGCGGAGCCGGCTCCCCGAGCAGCTTCACCAGGCAGGAAGGGCAGGCCACCGCGCCCCACACGCCGCATCCGGCGCAGCGGGGCGGGAGGATCAGATCGAGCAGCGCCGGCACCACGCGCCCAGCATCCCGCCCGCCACCGACATTCCGGCGGACGGGCCGGTCAGCCGAGGGGATAGACGGGAGTGGTGGCGCCGTCCTTGGCGAGCTGGTTCCAGGCCTGCTTGTCGGTGCTGTAACTGATCACCTGGCCCTCGTCGGCTCCGGCGATGACGTGGTCGGGGGCGGCGGCGATCGAGTCGATCTTCGAATCCAGCTTGATCGGCCCGGCGTCCGGGTCCGTCCTGCCCTCCATCACCGACCACGGCGTCAGCTCCTGGCCGCTCTTGACCTTGGACAGCACGAGCAGATCGGTGGCGTCCCGCCAGGCGATGTCCTCGATCTGCTGGTCGTCGCGGGAGTCGATGAGCGTCCGCACGTCGTCGATCCGCACCTGCTCGCCGAGACGGAGAATCGTGCCGATCCGCACGGAGGTGCCGAGCCCGTCGTCGAGGATGGCGGCGACCCTGGCCCCGTCGCGGGAGACCCGCAGCTTGATGATGCGCCCGTACGACAGTTCCTCGGAGATCTCCACCCTGCGGGGCTGGCCGGCGACCGCCGTCCAGACCCGGCTCTCGTGCGCGCTCACCTTCTCGGCCGACCAGACGGCGCCGTACCGGTCCCAGGAGGGCGGGCTCATGTTCTTGCCGGCGATCCACCGCTGCCACGCGCTGCCCGCGGTCATCGGCGCGACGTAGACGCCGTCACCGTTGACCAGGGCCGCCACCAGGACCGGATACTGGGTCAGGACGGCCGGCTCGGTGAACTTCCCGGGCTGCTCGCCCGCCGCGCCCGGCACGGGGGTGCCGGCGCCCTTCTCCTTGTACTGCAGCAGCCTGCCGCCCTGCATGTAGTAGGCCTGCGGCGAACCGGTCAGCACGTTCGGGTCGTAGGCGTCGTAGTCGGCGGGCCGGAACCGGACGCCGGAACCGCCGCCGTTGACGCGGATCTCCACCGTGCGGCCGGTGACCAGGTCGCCGAGCGTCCAGACGAGCTGCGCCTTCAGCGCGTCGAGGCGGTCGGACGGCACCGCGTCCACCTGCGAGGTGAAGTCGACCACGACGGTGTCGCCCTCGACGGAGATCCGGTTGAGATCGGTGCCGGCGGGGAAGGCGCTGCGCACCGCGCTCGCGATCGACGAGGTCGGTCCGGCGAGCAGCCGGCGGACCCGTGTCTCTGGCACCCCTCTGCTGGGCTCGATGGGCACCCACACCCGGTCGGCCACCAGCCCCGTCGCCGGGGTGGCCGGGGGGTAGTAGAGGTCCACCCGCCGGTAGGCCCGCCGCACGTCGTCGCTCGACAGCAGGCGGGCGTCCGGCGGGATGTCGATCCGCCACTCGGCGCCCACCTTGACCAGGGTGAAGGGCTCGACCAGAGCGCCGGTCGCGGGGGTGTACCTGCCCTCGGAGTCGATCGTGGCGACCTTCGTCCCCTTCAGCGTCACCGTCGTCCGGGTGGCGTGTTCGAGGTCCTGCGTACGGTCCGGCTCGATCTTGCCCTCGTAGACGCGGGTCTGCCGCCTCGGGTTCCAGCGCTGGGACGCGCCCGGGGTGAGGTACTGCTTGGCGACCCGCAACTCGGCGTCGTCGAAGGAGGCCATGGCGGCCTGGAAGCCCTTGACGATGTCGTCGGGCGGCGCGCCCGGCTTCGGCGGCTCCGCGATGATCCGCACGTACGGCTCGCTGAGCGTGTCCTTGCTCTTGTCCTCCTGGGCGACCCGGGGGCCTCCGCTCGTCGGCACGGTGGCGCAGGCCGTCCCGCCGCCGGCCAGCACGAGAACCACGCCCGCGAACGCCGCGAGGCGGCGGGTCACCGCGGCGCGCCGCTCAGTCCGCATCGAAACCGCCCGCCTCGGCGCTCTCCCGTACGCGGGGCCCGGCCTCGGAGATCGCCCCGACGGCGGGGGTGAGGACCGGCGTGGCGTGGCTGCGCCAGGTGCGCCGCATCTCCACCTCCGGCGGGACCAGCGGGAGCGGCGATCCGCGCAGCGGCGTCCCCGCGACGCGCGGCAGCGACAGGCGGAACTGGCTGCCCTCACCGGCCGCGCCCCACGCCTGGAGCCAGCCGCCGTGCAGCATCGCGTCCTCCCGCGAGATCGCCAGCCCGAGGCCCGTGCCGCCGATGGTGCGGGCACGTGAGGGATCGGCCCGCCAGAAGCGGTCGAAGACCAGGTTCTCCTCGCCCGGCTTCAGGCCGACCCCGTGGTCGCGTACGGCCACGGCCACGGCGTCGCGGTCGGCTCCGAGGGTGACGACGACGTCCCGGCCCTCGCCGTGCTCGATGGCGTTGAACAGCAGGTTGCGCAGGATGCGCTCGACCCTGCGGCTGTCCACCTCGGCCATGCACGGCTCGTTGGGCAGGCGCAGCTCGAACCGGGTGGCCTGCCGTTCGGCCAGCGTCTCGGAGTCGCCCACCGCGCGCAGCACCACGTCGCGCATGTCGACGGGGTCCAGGTCGAGGGTCGCGGCCCCCGCGTCGTAGCGGCTGATCTCCAGCAGGTCGGCGAGCATGGACTCGAACCGTTCGAGCTGGTTCTGCATCAGCTCGGCCGCCCGCGCCGACGAGGGGTCGAAGTCCTCGCGGCCCTCGTACAGCAGATCGGCGGCCATGCGGACGGTCGTCAGCGGCGTGCGCAGCTCGTGCGAGACGTCGGAGACGAACTGGCGCTGCACCTGGGAGAGCTCCTCCAGCTGGTGGATCTTGAGCGCCAGGTTGGAGGCCATCTCGTTGAACGAGGTGGCCAGCCGGGCGAGGTCGTCCTCACCGCGCACCTTGAGCCGCTCCTCCAGGCGGCCGGCCGCCAGCCGTTCCGCCGCCTGGCGCGCGAGCCGTACGGGGATGACCACCTGGCGGGTGACGAGCGAGGCGACGCCCGCGAGCAGCAGCACGAGCGCGGCGCCCGCGCCGATCAGCATCCGCTGGACCGCCTGGAGCGTCTTCTCCTCGTCGCCCAGCGGGAAGACGTGGTAGATCTCGTAGCTCCCGTTGACCATGGCGCCGACCACCAGCGCGGGCCCGGGCTGCTTCGCGCCGATGTAGCGCACCGTCACGGTCTGGTGCCACAGAGGGTGGTCCTCGTCGCTGTTCCTGACGTCCGCCCTGAGGGAGGCGGGGATGCTCGACGGGTCGATCTGGCTGGAGACCCTGCCCTGCCCGACCATGCTCGTGTTGTAGATCACGACGTCGTAGCGACCGCCGGAGCGGTCCGCCAGCGCCTGGGCCGCCGTGTCGACGGGATCGCCCACCGGGCCGGGCGCCGAACCGTCCTGCCCGCCGTCGCCGATGTCGGAGAGCCGGCTCAGGTAACCGCTCGCGGTGGCGTTGTTGGCCTGCGACTCCGCGACCGCGGACACCTCGCTGGCGTTGTGCACCGACGCGTAGATCGACTGCATCAGGAACACGCCGAGGACGACCACGACGGCCATCGACAGCACCAGCGTGCTGGTGACGACGCGGAGCTGGAGCGAGCGCCGCCAGACGCCCCGCAGCCGGCCCGCGAGACGGCGCGCGCGTCTGCGGACCCCACGGGCGATCTGGCCAGGGGTCCGGCGGCGGGACTTTCTCGCGGGTACCGGCATGGTCGGAGCGGGCGCCTACGCGGGGCCGGCCTTGTAACCCACCCCGCGCACCGTGACGACGATCTCCGGGCGCTCCGGGTCCTTCTCGATCTTCGCGCGGAGGCGCTGGACGTGCACGTTCACCAGGCGGGTGTCGGCGGCGTGCCGGTAGCCCCAGACCTGCTCCAGCAGCACCTCGCGGGTGAAGACCTGACGGGGCTTGCGCGCCAGCGCGACCAGCAGGTCGAACTCCAGCGGCGTGAGGTTGATGGTCTCCTCGCCACGCTTGACCGAGTGACCGGCCACGTCGATCGTGATGTCGCCGATCTGGAGGATCTCGGGGGTGGGCTCGTCGGTGCGGCGCAGGCGGGCGCGCACCCGGGCGACGAGTTCCTTGGGCTTGAACGGCTTGACGATGTAGTCGTCGGCGCCGGACTCCAGGCCGAGGACCACGTCGATGGTGTCGCTCTTGGCCGTCAGCATGACGATGGGGACCCCGGACTCGGCGCGGATGCGGCGGCAGACGTCGATGCCGTCGGCGCCGGGGAGCATCAGGTCGAGCAGGACGAGGTCCGGCCGGGTGTCCCGGAAGGCGTCGAGTGCCTTGTCGCCGTCGGACACGAACGACGGTTCGAAACCCTCCCCGCGCAAGACGATGCCGAGCATCTCGGCGAGAGCGGCGTCGTCGTCGACGACCAGCACGCGACCTTTCATGGCCCCTCATTCGTACGCGTTTGGGAGATTTGGGCGTTTGTCACAGGTACCCCCGCAGGCTACCGGTGGCCGCCACTCGGGTGTTACACGACCATGACAGAGGTTGGAGTTTAGGCGGGATGGAGTTTAGGCGCAGTACACCAAGCGCGCGATTATCTGACCAGATGCGGTCACACCGGGGGGAATCCCGTGGTGCGGTCACGTTCCAAGTGTGCTCCCGCACCCCGGTTTCGGCCATCCCCTGCCGGGGCTCGCTTCCGCCCGCGAGGGGACGCCGGTGCACCACCTGCCCGTCTCCGCCGGGCAACCCGGCGGTCGCGGCACTTGGTGATCGCGCGGCACACGCACGTACATCATGCCAGGATTGGGACATGACAGACGGCCCCGGCTCCTCCCCCGACGTGCCCTCCGGCTGGGCGGCCGAGCAACCTCCGCCGTACGGCGGAGCCGCCGGGACCGGCGGGACGGGCGAGTCCTGGGCCGCCCCCGGCGGCCGGGAAGGCCCGGCCGGCCCGCAACCCGGCCCGCAACCCGGCCCGTACGGCCAGCCCATGTCCCATGAGCAGTATGGCCAGCCCGGCTCTTCCGGCCCGTACGGCCAGCCCGGACAGTATGGTCAGCCCGGCTACGGCCAGTACGGACCGTACGGTCAGGGCCCGCAGGCGGGCGGGCCGCACTACGGGTCCGGTCCCTACGGCCAGGGCCCCTACGGCCAGGGCCCCTATGCGCAAGGTCCATATGCGCAAGGTCCATATGGACACCGGCCGCCCGACGCGCCGCGGCCGGGGATCATCCCGCTGCGCCCGCTGACGCTCGGCGACATCTTCGACGGCACGATCAAGCTGATCCGCTCGAACCCGAAGGCCACGCTCGGCCTGTCGGCGATCGTCGCGGCCGTCACCGCGATCCCCGGCGCGCTCGGCCAGGCGGTCGGCCTCGGCATGTTCGGGACGGCGCTGGACGGCTACGGCTCCGGCTCCTACGAGACGGCCGCCTCGCCCGCGCTCCCGGTCGTCGGCCTGGCCGCGCAGTACATCGGCGCGATCATCACCTATGTCATGACGTTCCTGGGCACCACGATCCTCACGGGCATCCTCACCCGGGTGCTCGGCCGCGCCGTCTTCGGCGGCCGGATCACGGTGGGCGAGGCGTGGCAGCTCGCGCGGTCGCGGGTGCTCGCCCTGCTGGGGCTGGCGCTGCTACAGGCTCTCATCCTCATGGCGCCGGTGCTCGTACTCGCCGCACTGCTCGTGGCTTTGGGGCTGGGCGACGCGACGGCGGGCGCCTTCGTGGCCGTCAGCCTGCTGTTCGTCCTGGCCTACATCCCGTACGCCGCCTTCTTCTACACCCGCTTCTCGCTGGCTGCCCCCGCGGTCGTGCTGGAGGGCCGCGGGGTCACCGACGCGATGGCCCGATCGTGGCGGCTGGTGAGGGGCGGCAGCTGGCGGGTGTTCGGCATCCTGGTGCTCACGGCCGTGCTCGTGGGCATCGCCTCCAGCGTGCTGGGAGTCCCGTTCACGATCGGCGGTTCCCTGCTCGGGATGTTCGGCGGCGGCACGGTCGCCGCCACGGTGCTCACCACGATCCTCCTGGCCGCGGGCAGCGTCGTCGCCTCCATGATCACCTATCCCTTCCAGGCGGGCGTGGCGGGGCTCCTCTACGCGGACAGGCGGATGCGGGCCGAGGCGTTCGACCTCGTGCTGCAGACGGCGGCCGCGCAGAACCAGTCGCAGGGCTGGGTCCACACCGGCGTCGACGACCTGTGGCACCCGAGTCACGCGGCCGCGACGGGACCGGCTCCCGGCCCCGGCTCTCCGCCTTACGGGACCCCGCCCGGAGCCTCGCCCTACTACGGAACCCCGCCGTACGGACCCCAGGCGTGACGGCGGTACTGCTCGCGCCGCTCGCGTCGTCGCTCGCCTCCTTCTCGTCGCCCGTCGACATCGGCCGCGACCAGGCCGCGGACGAGGCGGCACGCGAGCTGTCGAGGGCGGGCTACCAGCACGAGCCGCTGTTCGACCGGTTGCGGCGGGAGTTCTCCCAGTTCATCGGTGACCTGATGAGCGGCGACGGCACGGGCACGGGCGGCGCGCTGTCGCTCGTCGTGATCGTCGTCGTCCTGGTCGTCCTCGCCGTGCTGCTCCTGTGGGCCCTGCGCCGCTTCTCCGGCTCCGCGAGGACGGAGCCGGGAGCCGTGTTCGGGCGGAGCGAGCGGACGGCCGCCGAGCACAGGTCGGAGGCCGAACGCCTGGCGGCGGCGGAGGACTGGGCCGGGGCCATCCGGGAGCGGTTACGCGCCGTCGCCCGCGACCTGGAGGAACGCGCCGTCGTCGCCCCCCTGCCGGGCCGTACGGCGATGGAGCTCGCCGAGGCCGCCGGGCAGGCGCTGCCGTCCCACGCGGCGGACCTGCGGGCGGCGGCACGCCTGTTCGACGACGTCACGTACGGCGAGGCAGACGGCACCCGTGAGGGGTACCTGACGCTCGCCGCCCTGGACGAACGCCTGCGCTCGGCCCGCACGGGCGTGACGGCATGACCGCGCCCACAACCGGGACCACGACCGGGGCGCGGCGGGGCCGGGGGCGGGAGGCGGCCTGGATCTCGCTGGTGGTGCTGCTCGTGCTGGGCGCGGCGGCTCTGCCCGCGTTGCTCGCGCCTGACCGGCCCCCCGGGCGGCTCCTGGACCCGGCCGACACCTCGCTCGGCGGGAGCGCCGCCCTCGCCCGGCTGCTGGAGGCGCACGGGGTGGAGGTCGTCCGGGTGGAGACGCCGGGCGCGGCGGTGGCCGCCGCGGGGCCGGAAACCCTGCTGCTGGTCACCGAGGCGAGCATGCTCGGCGACCACGACGACGCCGTCCGGCTGGCCGAGGCGCCCGGCGACCGGCTCATCGCCGGGCACGCGTCCTACCTCGACGTGCTCGCCGCGGGCCTGCACAGGAAGGGCGTCGAGCGCACCCGCTCCCGGCCGCCCCGGTGCGCGCTGCGGGAGGCCGTGCGGGCCGGCGACGTCTACACCGGCGGACTCTCCTTCTCCGGCCCGTCCGGGTCCACGGGCTGCTATCCGGCGGGCGACGGCCACACGCTGGTCCGTTACACCGAGGACGGCCACACCGTGACCGCGCTGGGCGACGCGTCGTTCCTGACCAACCTGCGGCTCGCGGACGACGGCAACGCGGCGCTCGCGCTGAACCTGGCCGGCGCGCGGCCGAAGCTCGTCTGGCTCACCTGGCCCGACGATCCCGCCGACGCCGCCGACGGCGGAGACGGCGCCACAGGGGCGGACGGCGAACCGGCCAGGTCGCTCGGCGATCTCATCCCAGGCGGCGTCAACTGGGCGGTCTTCCAGCTCGTCGTCGCGGTGGCCGTGACCGCCCTGTGGCGGGGGCGCCGCCTCGGCCCGGTCGTGACCGAGCGCCTCCCCGTGGTCGTACGGGCCTCGGAGACCGTGGAGGGGCGGGGCCTGCTCTACCGGTCGCGCCGGGCCAGGGACCGCGCCGCCCTCGCCCTGCGGGCCGCCACCGCCGACCGGCTCGCTCCTCTCCTGGGCGTGCCGCGTACGGCGACGGCCGAGGAGGTCGCCGACGCCGCGGCGGCGCGTACCGGGCAGGACCCGGGACCGGTACGGGCGCTGCTGTGCGGCCCCGAACCGGCCGACGACGCCGCGCTGGTGGCCCTCGCCGCCCATCTGGACACACTGGAAAGGCAGGTTCGAGACTCGTGACCACCCCCGGACCGGGCGCCGCCCCCTCGGCGTCGTCCCCCGTACCCCCGGCCACCTCGCCGCCGCCCCTGTCAGCCCCGTCGGCCCCGTCGCTTCCGCCGCTGCCGACACCTCCCGGGGCCGACGCCGCGCGGGAGGCGCTGGCGGCGCTGCGCGCGGAGGTCGGCAAGGCGGTCGTGGGCCAGGACCCGGTCGTCACCGGCCTGGTCATCGCGCTGCTCTGCCGGGGTCACGTGCTGCTCGAAGGCGTGCCCGGAGTGGCCAAGACCCTGCTCGTCCGCACGCTGTCGGCCACGCTCTCGCTCGACTTCAAGCGCGTGCAGTTCACCCCCGACCTGATGCCGGGCGACGTGACGGGATCACTGGTCTACGACGCGCGGACGGCGGAGTTCGAGTTCCGCGAGGGGCCGATCTTCACCAACCTCCTGCTCGCCGACGAGATCAACCGTACGCCGCCGAAGACCCAGGCCGCCCTGCTGGAGGCGATGGAGGAACGGCAGGTGAGCGTCGAGGGAGCGGCCCGCGCGCTGCCCGATCCGTTCATCGTCGTGGCGACGCAGAACCCCGTCGAGTACGAGGGCACCTACCAGCTTCCCGAGGCGCAGCTCGACCGGTTCCTGCTCAAGCTCACCGTGCCGCTGCCGCCGCGCGAGCAGGAGATCGCCGTCCTCGAACGGCACGCGCTCGGCTTCGATCCGCGCGACCTGTCGGAGCTCAGGGCGGTGGCGTCCGCGGCCGACCTCGCGGCGGGACGGCGGGCGGTCGCCCAGGTCCACGTGGGCCCGGAGGTGCTCGGCTACATCGTGGACCTCGCCCGGGCCACCCGGCAGTCGCCCTCGCTCCAGCTCGGCGTCTCGCCGCGCGGGGCCACCGCGCTGCTCGCCGCCGCGCGGGCCTGGGCCTGGCTGTCGGGCCGGTCGTACGTGACCCCCGACGACGTGAAGGCCCTCGCGCGGCCCGCCCTGCGGCACCGCGTGGGGCTGCGCCCGGAGGCCGAACTGGAGGGCGCCACCCCGGACGGCATCCTGGAGGGCATCCTGTCGGCCGTACCGGTGCCCCGGTGAGGGCCGCGTGGCGCTGACCGGGCGCGCGGGACTGCTCGCCGCCCTCGCCGCGATCGTGGTGCTCCTCGCCCCCGAGCCCGGCCTGGTCGTGCTGGCCGCCGCGCTGGTGCTGGCCGCGCTCGTGACGGCCGACCTGCTGCTCGCGGGCGGCGTGCGCGGGCTGCGGTTCCACCGGGACGGCGACCGGCGCGTACGGCTCGGCCAGTCGCTCGTGATCGGGCTGGTCGTGGACAACCCCGGCCCGCGCCGGCTGCGGGGCGTGCTGCGCGACGCCTGGCAGCCCTCGGCCGGGGCCACCCCGCGGCGGCAGGCGCTCGACGTGCCGCCCGGCGAGCGCCGGCGGCTGGTCACGACGCTCACGCCCGTACGCAGGGGTGACCGGGAGGCGGTGGCCGTGACGGTGCGCTCGGTCGGGCCCCTGGGTCTGGCGGCGCGGCAGCGGACGTTCGAGGCGCCGTGGACCGTGCGGGTGCTGCCGCCGTTCCTCAGCCGCAGGCATCTGCCGGCGCGGCTGGCCCGCCTGCGGGAGCTGGACGGACGGCACCCCGCGCTGGTGCGCGGCCAGGGCACCGAGTTCGACTCGTTGCGCGAGTACGTGGTCGGCGACGACGTCCGCTCCATCGACTGGCGGGCGAGCGCCCGGCGCAGCGACGTCGTCGTGCGCACCTGGCGGCCGGAACGCGACCGCCGCGTGCTGATCGTGCTCGACACCGGCCGCACCTCGGCCGGCCGGATCGGGACGGCGCCACCGGGCTTCGGGCCGGGCTTCGCGCCGGAATCCGGGGCGCCAGGCTCGGGGGCGGACGCGCGGCCGGGCCCGGGACGAGGTCCGGAAGCCGGTTCGGGGCCCGGTCCGGCACGAGGTCCGGGGGCCGGTTCGGGTGCCGGTTCGGGGGCAGGTTCGGGGGCCGCCGGATGGCCGCGGCTGGACTGGTCGATGGACGCCGCGCTGCTCCTCGCCGCCCTCGCCGCGCGGGCCGGCGACCGGGTGGACTTCCTCGCCTACGACCGGGCCGTACGGGCGCAGGTGTCCGGCGCGTCACGCACCGAACTGCTGTCGTCGATGGTGAACGCGATGGCGCCGATCGAGGCGGAGCTGGTCGAGTCCGACGCGGCCGGGATGGCGGCGGCCGTGCTGTCCCGGGCCCGGCGCCGCTGCCTGGTGGTGCTGCTGACCGACCTGAACACGGCGGCCATGGAAGAAGGGCTGCTGCCCGTGCTGCCACGGTTGTCGGCGCGTCACCTGGTCCTGGTCGCCGCGGTGGCCGATCCGCGGGTGGCCGAGATGGCGGCGGGCCGGGGCACCGCCGAGGCGGTGTACGACGCCGCGGCGGCGGAGCGGCTGCGCGGCGAGCGGCGCGAGGTCACGGCGACGCTGCGCCGCCAGGGTGTGGAGGTCGTCGACGCACTGCCCGAGGACATCGCCCCCGCGCTCGCCGACGCCTACCTCGCGCTCAAGGCCGCCGGCCGGCTGTGACCCGTCAGGCCGTGGGGGCCAGGTCGGGGGCGCGTTCGATGTCCCCCGTCTCGTTCCGGCGCTCCGCCCGGCGGCCGAAGACGACGACGTACGTGAGGAACAGCGCCTCCGCGAGCGCGCCGATGGCGATGCGCGCCCAGGTCGGCAGGCCCGAAGGGGTGACCCCCGCCTCGATGAGCCCGGAGACGAACAGCACCACGACCAGGCCGAGCGCGACGCTCATCACGGCCCTGCCCTGCTCGGCCAGCGCCTCCGCCCGCCGCCTCGGGCCGGGGTCGACGACCGTCCAGCCGAGCCGCATGCCCGCTCCCGCCGCCAGGAACACCGCGGTGAGTTCCAGCATGCCGTGCGGCAGGATCAGCCCCCAGAACACGTCGGCCCTGTCGTGGGCGTGCATCAGGCCGCCGAGCACCCCGACGTTGGCCGAGTTCTGCCACAGGATCCACGGGATGGGCAGGCCGAGCAGGATCGCCGACACCACCACCTGCATGGACAGCCAGGCGTTGTTGAGCCACACGTGGCCGGCGAAGGACGCCGCCGGGTTCTCGGAGTAGTAGTCGGCGAAGTCGTGCTCGACGATCTGCCGGATCTCCTCCGGAGTGCCGACGACGCCCTGCACCGCCGGGTCGGTCGCCACCCACACGCCCATGACGTACGCCACGACGAGAGAGGCGACCGTGGCGCCGATCCACCAGCGCCGGGCCCGGTAGGCGACGACCGGGAACGACACGGTGAAGAAGCGGACCACCTCCCGCCAGGCCGGGCTGTGGGCGCCGGTGACGGCCGAGCGGGCCCGTGCGACCAGCGACGACAGGCGACCGGCGAGCAGCGCGTCGGTCGACGCCGACCGGACGATGGACAGGTGCGTGGCCGCCTGCTGGTAGAGCTCCACCAGTTCGTCGATCTCCGCGCCGCGCAGCGTGCGCCGCCGCCGTACGAGGTCGTCCAGCCGGTCCCAGGACGGCTTGCTCGCGGCGACGAACGCATCGATGTCCACGGATCGGACCCTATCGACCACGGCGCAGTAGGGTGCGCAGTGTGTCCGAAGTCGTGACCGGTGAGGCCGTCGTCGTCGAGGTCCGCGTGGCCCAGCTGCCCAGCCGCGCCCTGGCCTTCCTGATCGACTTCGTCGTGCAGTGGACCGTGATCATCGTGGCGTCCGTGCTGGTCTCCCACGCCTCGTCGCTGACCGACGACTCGCTGTCCGTCGCGTTGCTCATCCTGTTCACGGTGCTCGTCACGGTGGGCTACCCGGTCGCGTCCGAGACGCTCACCCGGGGCCGCTCACTGGGCAAGCTCGCGCTGGGCCTGCGGGTGGTGAGCGACGACGGCGGGCCGGAACGCTTCCGGCAGGCGCTGTTCCGCGGGCTCGCCGGGTTCCTGGAGTTCTGGACGCCGTTGTTCGGCGCCCCGGCGCTCATCACCTCGCTGCTGAACCCGCGCGGCAAACGCCTGGGCGACGTGTTCGCCGGGACGATCGTCATCGGTGAGCGCGGGCCGGGCGAGACCCCGCCCCCCGAGATGCCGCCGGCGCTGGCGTCCTGGGCGGCCACGCTGGAGCTTTCCGGCCTGTCCGGCGAACTCGCCGCCACCGCCCGGCAGTACCTCGTGCGGTGGCACCAGCTCAGCCCGCCGATGCGGGAGGAGATGGGGTTGCGGGTGGCCGGTCAGGTGAGCGCCCGCATCGCGCCGCCGCCCCCGCCCGGCGTCCCGCCGTACGCCTATCTGGCCGCCGTGCTGGCCGAGCGCAGGCGCCGCGAGGAGGCGCGGCTCGCCGCGATTCGCGAGAACCGCGCGCGGTACGGCGCGCAGAGGTACGGCCCGCGCGTGTACGGCACGCACGCGGAATCTCCCCTGGTCAGCCAGGGTGCGGGAGTGCGGCCGCCCGCGCCTCCCGCCCCTCGGGGAGAGGCGCCGGAAGGGTCTGCGACGACATCCGGCGGATTTGTTCCGCCGATTTAGGTGTAGACCCGCGATTGGGGGGCACCTGTGGCAATTGCAGGTCATGGGGCATCCTGCAGTGGGGTTGAGGCGGGCGCCGCCGGTGTGTTGAGGGAGAGGTCACACCGACGGTGCCCGCCTCCGTGCTGTCCCGGCCGGCCACGGTCGCGGCGCCGGGCTGGTTCGGTGTTGTCGGCGATCAGGTATTCCCGCTCGGTTCTCCAGCCGCGCTGTCGGCGATCAGAAAGCCGGTGCCGTCGAGGCCCACTTCCAGATGCCACCCGTCCGGCCACACGTGGTCGCGCGTAGGCGTGGCCCTCGCACCGGTGAATGTGGCCTCGGAGAAGGCTTCGCCGCTCTGCCAGGTCGTGAAGAAGGTCTGATCGTCGGCCGTGGCGCCCCGGGAGAACGTCACCCCGCCGAACCTGGCGTCCCCGGAGAAGATCGCCCGAGCGAAATCGGCATCCCCCGGTGAAGGTCACCCTGTCGAATCCGGCGTCCCCGGAGAAGGTGACGAAATCGAATCCGGCCCTTCCGGAGAAGGTCACTCCGTCGAAGCTGCCGGTGAAACGGGCACGGGTGAGCTCGAAATCGATCAGGGTGGCCCCGGTCAGGTCGAGTCGCATGCCCTCCCAGTACCGAGGGCTGGGCGGGGACTCGTCCCAGGTGCTGAGAGGGCGGTCGTCACGCAGGTGCTCGGCGAGGACGCGCTGAGCGGTGAGGCGGACCTGCAGTTCGCCTTCCCGGTCGGTCTCCTGCCGGGGTGCGTGATCAGGAACGGCGAGGGCGCCGAGACGGGCGGCCCGGTAGCGGCGTCGGGCCGCCAGCAACGCCGCCCTGCGTTCGTTCTCGCGAGCCGAGGCCGATTCCGGCGCGGCGTAGGGCATGCGTAGATAGGCGCAGATGACATTGACGATGGTCTGCCGGTGGAGTGGGTTGTCCTGCGCGAGACGCTCAAGGGCGTACAGGCCGGCCAGACGTACGGCGGCTCTGTCGTGACCGAGTTGTTCGGCGGCCTTGGTGTACAGGTCGGTGACCCGGCGTTCGGCGGCGTCGTGCTCGGTGGCGGCGGCCACCCGCTCGGCGTGCCGGGCGGTGATGAAGCTGTGCAGCTCCTGATGGTTCTGGCGCCGGAAGGCCAGCGCGAGGGTGATGGCGGCGCCGACTCCGGCGCCGGCGGCCAGCGCGGTACGCAGTATCTCCCCCCGTGCGCTACCGGCCCCGGGAACGGGTTGCCCGGCGGACTGGTGGGCCAGGTCGGCCAGCAGCCACCACAAGGTGCCGCCGGCGGCGGCACCGACCAGGAGGACGGCCAGCACGATCCACCAGGCAGCAGCCCGCGGAGGACGCAACGCCGGAGGAACCGGCACGGGGTCGTCCGGCGGACGGGCTGCGCGGCGGTGCGGCAGTAACGGCATACCTCCCATTGCAGCCGCACCGGGCCCGCCCCTGCCTCATGCAACGCCTGATCGTTACCGGCGCGGCCCCTGACCGGTCCCGGCCGTCCGGAACAGTCGTCCCGGCCGCGCGTCAGTACGTCACTGGTCGGTGGTGCGCCGGCGCCGGGTGCGGCGCGGATAGGCCTTGGCCGTCTCGGCGAGCCGTGCGGCGTGCTCGGCCTGCTTGCGCCAGTGCCCGTAGGCGTCGCCGCGCTGCGCGAGCCGGTCCAGTTCGCGCATGGTGGCCAGCGGGATGAACGCGGGTTCGGCATCCCGCCACGGCGTGCCGGGCAGCGGCATGAACGTGTGGGTGTGGATGCGCGCCCCGAGGTCGGCGAGGTCGGCGGCCAGCCGCAGAGACGCCTCCTGGTCCTCGGCCGACTCGCCGGGCAGCCCGAAGATGAAGTCGACGTTCGGCCGGAAGCCGAACTCGGCGGTGATGCGGACGGCGTCGCGGACCGGTTCTGCGCCGTGACCGCGACCGGCGGCGGCCAGCACCCGGTCGGAGCCCGACTGCGCCCCGATGATGATGTTGTCGTTCGCCACGTACCGCTTCAGCAGCCGCATCGCCTCCGGCGTGACGTGCTCGGGCCGGATCTCGGAGGGGAAGCTGCCGAAGAACACCCGGCCGCCGGCGGGCAGTTCCTCCTTCACGCCCGCCAGCAGCTCCTCGACGGCGTCGAGCGCCGGGTCCGGCCCCTGCGTGCCGTACGAGAGCGAGGTGGGGGTGATGAACCGGACGTCGCGCAGGCCGTGCGCGGCCATCCGCCGGACGTGCTCCCGCACGCTCGCCACGCCGCGGTGCCGGAACCTGCCCCCGAACATGAAGGGCGTCTGGCAGAAGCGGCAGGTGTACGCGCAGCCACGGGTGATCTCTATGGGCCCGAAGGCGCGGCGCCGGTCGGGGAAGGACGGGAAGGCGTCCAGCGGCAACTGCGGCGCCGGCGGCGTGCGCAGCGCCATGCCGTCCGCGTCGCGCACCGCCAGGCCGGGCACGGTGGTGAGCGGCGCGTCCGCGCGCAGCGCCTCGACCAGGGCGACGATCGTCGTCTCACCCTCGCCGATCGCGGCGAGGTCCCAGCCTGCGTCGATGACCTGCTGGGGTTCCGCGGTCGCGTGGACGCCACCCGCGATGTGCAGGACGCGCGGGTCGTCGGCGAGAGCGCGTACGGCGGCCAGTTCGGCGGCCATCGCCTCGGCGTCCGGGGAGTAGAACGACCACAGCACCAGGACACGATCGGCGGTGCTCGCCGCGATGTGCTCGGCGGTCTCCTCGACCGTGACGCCGAACCGCAGATCGCATTCCGCCCTGGCGGTCTCCAGCGCGCCGAGCAGCGCGTGTACGCCGTACGTGACGGCCTTGCGATAACGGACGACCACCGACACATCCACACTCACCCTGGCAGGGTAGTGCCGGCGCGCCCTGCGAGGGGCCCGGGAGACCCGCCTTCGGCGGCGCGGGCGGCGCGTGGCGGTCCGGGAGCGGGTCAGGACCCGAGCCGCCAGGAGTGGAGATACTCCTCCTGCTCGGCGGTGAGCGCGTCGATCGAGATCCCGGCGGCGGCGAGCTTCAGGCGGGCCACCTCCACGTCGATGCCGGCCGGGACGTCGTGGACGCCGGGCGGCAGCCGGGACGGCTCCTCGACCAGCCATGCGACGGTGAGGGCCTGGGCGGAGAACGACATGTCCATCACCGCGGCCGGGTGGCCCTCGGCGGCGGTCAGGTTCACCAGGCGGCCCTCGGCGAGCAGCAGCAGCCTGCGGCCGTCCTCCAGGACGTACTCGTCGGTGTTGGGCCTGATGCCGAAGCGCACCTCCCGGGCCATCCCCTCCAGCGCCCGCACGTCGATCTCGACGTCGAAGTGGCCCGCGTTCGCGAGGATGGCGCCGTCCTTCATGGCGGCCAGGTGCTCGGCGCGGATGACGTCGCGGTTGCCGGTGACGGTCACGAACACGTCGCCGATCTCGGCGGCCAGGCTCATCGGCCGTACGTCGTAGCCCTGCAGGGCGGCGTCGAGGGCCTTGACCGGGTCGATCTCGGTGACGACGACCCGCGCGCCGAGGCCCTTGGCCCGCTCCGCGACTCCCCTGCCGCAGAAGCCGAAGCCCGCGACGACGACGGTGCGGCCCGCGAGCAGCACGTTGGTCGCCCGCATGATGCCGTCGAGCGTCGACTGGCCGGTGCCGTAGCGGTTGTCGAACATCCGCTTCGTCCGGGTGTCGTTGACCGCGACGACCGGGAAGCGCAGCGCGCCCTCCGAGGCCATCTGGCGCAGCCGGATGATCCCGGTGGTGGTCTCCTCGCAGCCGCCCATCACGCCGTCGAGAAGCCCGACCCGCTCGGTGTGCAGGATGTTGACGAGGTCGCAGCCGTCGTCGAGGACGACGTGCGGCTCGATGTCCAGCGCCTGGTTGATGTGCCGGTAGTAGGCCGCCCTGTCCACCCCGGCGCGGGCGTGCACGGCGATGCCGTACTCCCCCAGCGCCGCGGCGACGTCGTCCTGCGTGGACAGGGGGTTCGAGGCGGCCAGGGCGATCTCGGCGCCGCCCTGCCGCAGCGCGCCCATGAGCACGGCCGTCTCGGCCGTCACGTGCAGGCAGGCGGCGATGCGCAGGCCGTCGAGCGGCCGGTCGGCGCCGAACCCGGCGCCGATGGCCTGGAGAACCGGCATCGACCGGGCCGCCCACTCGATGCGCCGCTCCCCGGCCTCGGCCATGTCCGGCTGGATCACGCCGGCCCTCCGTCTTTCGTGCAAGCTCTCGTGCAGGCTTTCGTGCGAGCCTTCGTGCGGGCTTTCGTACGGGCCGCGGGGGCGCGGCGCCCCCACGGCCGTCCCGCCGTCAGTAGCGGTAGTGGTCCGGCTTGTACGGGCCCTCGACGTCGACGCCGATGTACTCCGCCTGCTTCTTGCTCAGCGTGGTCAGCTTCACGCCGAGCGCGTCGAGGTGGAGGCGGGCGACCTTCTCGTCGAGGTGCTTGGGCAGCACGTACACGCCGGTCGGGTACTCGTCGGTCTTCGTGAACAGCTCGATCTGCGCGATGACCTGGTTGGTGAACGAGTTCGACATGACGAACGAGGGGTGGCCGGTGGCGCAGCCGAGGTTCATCAGCCTGCCCTCGGCGAGCACGATGATCGAGTGCCCGTCGGGGAACACCCACTCGTCGACCTGCGGCTTGATGTTAATCCTCTTGATGCCGTCGATGCGGCCCAGGCCGGCCATGTCGATCTCGTTGTCGAAGTGGCCGATGTTGGACACGATCGCCTGGTGCTTCATCCGCGACATGTGCTCGGCGGTGATGATGCCGTAGTTGCCGGTGCAGGTGACGAAGATGTCCGCGATGCCGACGACCTCCTCCAGGGTGGTGACCTGGAAGCCGTCCATCGCCGCCTGGAGCGCGCAGATCGGGTCGATCTCGGTGACGATGACCCGGGCGCCCTGGCCGCGCAGCGCGTCGGCGCAGCCCTTGCCCACGTCGCCGTACCCGCAGACCACGGCGACCTTGCCGCCGATCAGCACGTCGGTGGCGCGGTTGAGACCGTCGATCACCGAGTGGCGGCAGCCGTACTTGTTGTCGAACTTCGACTTGGTCACCGAGTCGTTGACGTTGATGGCCGGGAAGAGGAGATTGCCGGTCTTGTGCATCTCGTACAGGCGGTGCACGCCGGTCGTGGTCTCCTCGGTGACGCCCTTGATGTCCTCGGCGACGCGGGTCCACCAGTTGTCCCCGGAGACCGTGCGGCGGAGGGTGTCGAGGATGACCGCCCACTCCTCGGGGTCGTCCTCACCGGCGACCGGGACCGCGCCGGCCTTCTCGAACTCCACGCCCTTGTGCACCAGCAGCGTGGCGTCGCCGCCGTCGTCGAGGATCATGTTGGGGCCGGAGCCGTCGGGCCAGCGGAGCGCCTGCTCGGTGCACCACCAGTACTCCTCCAGCGTCTCGCCCTTCCAGGCGAAGACCGGGACGCCGGAGGGGTTGTCGGCCGTGCCGTCCGGGCCGACGACCACCGCGGCGGCGGCGTGGTCCTGGGTGGAGAAGATGTTGCAGCTCACCCAGCGGACGTCGGCGCCCAGCGCGACCAGCGTCTCGATCAGCACGGCGGTCTGGATCGTCATGTGCAGCGAGCCCATGATCTTCGCACCCCGCAGCGGCTGCGCCGCGGCGTACTCCTCCCGGGTCGCCATGAGGCCCGGCATCTCGTGCTCCGCGAGGCGGATCTCTTTGCGGCCGAACTCCGCGAGCGCAAGGTCGGCGACCTTGAAGTCCATGAGTGTGTCCCTCTCCGTTGTCTGTCGGTGCGAGTTTAGGCGTCGCGGGACTCGGGACGCATACGCGAGAGCGCGAACCTGACACAAGAATGTGAGATTCGGTCGTCCGCGGGTGCCGGAAGGCTCCGAACCTGTCTAGCGTGGGAGACCGGGCACGTGGACCGGAGGCATGATGCGCATCACCGAGGCGGCACGGCGGCTCGGCATGTCCCCCCGCATGCTGCGCTACCGGGAGGCGCTCGGCCTGCTGCCGCCCGTACGCGACAGGGGCGCCCACCGGCGCTTCGGCCCGGACGAGATCGAGGCGGTGCGGCAGGCGGTGGACCTGGAACGCCGCTTCGACGTCTCGCCGGCGGAACTGGCCTTCGCGCTCCGGGCGCTGTCCGAGCCCGCGGTGGCCCAGGCCGTACGGGACCTCGGCGTGCGCATCGGCCGCATCCAGGCGCCGCGCCGAGCGCTGGACTTCGAGAAGGAGAAGGCCCTGCGGCTGCTGCGGCACCGCTGACTCCGGCACCGGCGGTCCCGGTGGCAGCGGCTCAGTATCGGCGGCTCAGGCGCCGACCACCAGGTGCAGATCGTCCGCGCGCAGGGAGTCGGCCGTGACGTACGGCTGCTCGCTGACGACGTCGGTCATGGTCAGCGGGACGTTCAGGGACGGCACCAGCTTGAGCGCCCGGACCAGGATGTTCGGGTGCTCGGCGGTGAACCGCTGGGGCACGCCGAGGAGCTTCGCGGTCATCTTCGTCGTGCAGATCACGACGTCGCCCTCGAAGGTGAAGGTGCTGCCCACCAGGGTTGTCGAGCCCATGGTCTGCACGGGCCGCTCCAGCACGGCCTTGTGCATGGTGAAGCGGAGCATCTTGACCGTGCCGGTCGCGGTGGGCATCTCCACGACCCCGGTGAACTTCATGCCGGTCATGGTGAGGGAGGGGGCGCGGACGGCGGCGGGCTCGACCGCCACCCTCGCCTGACCGCCCGCGGATCCGGAGGGCGGGCCCTGGCCCTCCTGGTCGTCCTCGCCCGGGGACGGCGACGCGCCGGGCGAGCGGGACCGCCCGCCGGTGAGGGGGGCCAGCGGATTCGCCGACCCCAGGGCTCCCGGCAGGTCGGTGGGCACGACCGTGGGCACGACGTCCGGGACGACGTCCGGGACGACGTCGGAGACGGCGCTGGGCACGGCACCGGGAAGCAGGCTCGGCACCGCACGAGCGACCGCGTCGGACCCGCCCCGGTGTCCGGCATCGGGCACCGCGCCCTGAACGGCCGCGGGAACGGCGCGGGATACGGCGTTCTGTACGCCTCGGGGGCCGACTGCGGGCACCACGCCCTGAACTGCAGCGGGAACAGCGCCGTAAGCGGTGGCGGGAACGGTGTGGGAGACGGCTCCGCGCTGGGCGGACACACCGGGGTCCGCATGTGGCACACCCGTCCCCGTCACCAGGAGGACGGGCAGCATCGCGATGGCCAGCGCCCTGCCCGCCGGACCCGGACCCTGCCCCGCATCCGGACCCCCGCTCCCCTCGTCACCCACCCGCGCACCCCCGTCACCCCCGTCGCCGCTGTCGCCGTCCGAGGCACTGTCGCCTGGACCGCCGTCCGGGCCCGCGTGCTCGGGGCCGGAGCGGGCCCTGGTCCCCTCCGCCCGCCCGTCATCGGCGGGAACAGCGGCGGGAGAGGAGGAACCCGCGGAGGGCCCGCTGCCCGCACCGGCCTCCGGGCCGGAGGCGGGGCGGACCCGGCCGACGAGGACCTGAGGGCCGTCTCCGGCAGGCGGCCCAGTGGGCGACGCGGCGGGCAGCCCCGGCCGGGCCGACGTGTCGGTTCGCGGGCCGGGCTCGGGGTCGGGCGGCTGAGGCTCGGTCCTCGTTTCGGCCTGAGCGCCGGTTCGCGGGCCGGGCTCGGCGACGGGCGGCTGGGGCTGGGTCCGCGGGGTCTGGACGTCGGCCGGCCGCAGGTGCTCGTCGCGGCCGACCACCCGGCGGGCGGTGAAGGTGATTCCTCCGCCGGCGGACGCGGGCGGGGCGGCCGCGCCGGAGGGCTCGGCGTCGGTTCCGGAGACGCGGGGGGCCGTCTCCCCCGGAGCCCAGGCGACCGCGAGCGCGCCTCCCACGAGGCCGAGCAGCATGCCGATCAGGAAGCCGCCCAGGTTGGCGTAGACGAACGACGCGATCGAGACCAGCACGGCGACCACGCCGAGGAAGGCCCGCTGGCCGGGCTGGAGCCAGATCATCAGGCCCAGGATGACCAGCACGAGCGCGACGAGGTAGGTGGCCCCGACCGTGCCCGACTGGATGACGAGCGGCAGGGCCTTCGTCACGAACGGGATGCTCAGCAGTTCCAGGCCCGCGGCCAGCACCAGCAGGCCGCCCCAGAACGGCCTGGACCGCCGCCAGGATCCGTTCATCGCCGCCCGCCGGGGAGTTCGACCGGCCTCCGCATCAGAAGCACTCGTGCTCGCCGGGTTCGACGGTCAGCTTCAGCCCCGGCAGCTTGAAGGTCGCCGCGTTGACCGACCAGGAGACCTGCCGGAAGTTCTCGATGGAGACCGCGCTCGCCTGCTGGCCGAACATGCCCGCGGCGCCCCGCGCCTCCGGCACCTGGTCGAGCGTGCTGGCGTCACGACCGGCTTCGATCTCGGTGAAGACCGCGTTGCCCTGGATCTGCGAGGCGTCGACGATCATGTTCTCGGCGGTCACCGGGTCCTTGCCCGTCCCTGCGGTGATCCGGAGCGTCACGGCGCCGACCGGCGACTTCATCAAGACGGTCTGGCACATGTTCGTCAGGGTGGCCTTCCGGATGCCGGAGACCGCGACGGGGATCTTCTGGCCCTTCTTGTTCTCGGTGACGCTGCCGTACTGCACGAAGCCCTGGCCCTGCAGCTTGTCGGCGGAGACCTTGAACGTGTCGCCCGAGACCACGAACGACGCCCCGATGGCGCCCTCGGCGGTCGCGCCGACGAGCACGGAGGCGACCGCGAGCGCGGGTACGAAGACGAGCGCGAACCGTTTCCAGCGCACGCGTCCCTGCTGAATCATGAGTCACCTCCGGAGGGGGGAACCGGTCGGATACCCAAGTAAAGTTACCGATCGGTACCACAGAGGTTGAAGTGACTCAGGATCACATTTCAATCACGGTGCGCAGTGGGAAAGTGACCGGGCGAAAAGACGATCACGCGCCGGCGGGCTGCGCCGAGGCGGCGTCGGCCCGGTAGAGGTCCGGCTCCAGGTAGATCACGCGGGCCATCGGCACGGCCTCGCGGATGCGCCGTTCGGCCTCGTCGATGCCCCGGGCCACCTCGCTCGCGGTGTCGTCGTGCTCGACCGCGATCTTGGCGGCGACCAGCAGCTCCTCCGGGCCGAGGTGCAGGGTGCGCAGGTGGATCACCCGGCTGACCTCGGGAGCCGACTCGAGCGCCGCGCAGATCTTCTTCTCCACCTCGGGAGTCGCGCTCTCGCCGATCAGCAGCGACTTGGTCTCGACGGCCAGGATCACCGCGATCACCGCGAGCAGCAGGCCGATCACGAGGCTGCCCACGCCGTCCCACATGCCGTTGCCGGTGATCGCCGCCATCGCGACGCCGAACAGCGCGAAGACCAGGCCGAGCAGCGCGCCGAAGTCCTCCAGCAGCACGACGGGCAGCTCGGGCGCCTTGGCCCGCCGGATGAAGGACACCCAGGACTCCTTGCCCTTGTGCTCCCTCGACTCCCTGATCGCCGTACGGAACGAGAACCCCTCGGCGACGATCGCGAAGATCAGCACGCCGAACGCCCACTGCGGCGACTCCACCGGATGCGGGTCGGCGATCTTGTGCCAGCCCTCGTACAGCGAGAACAGCGCACCGATCGTGAACAGCACCACCGCCACGACGAAGGCGTAGAAGTACCGCTCGCGCCCGTAGCCGAACGGGTGCTTGCGGGTGCTCCGCTTGGCGGCCCGCTTGCCGCCCACTATCAGCAGCGCCTGGTTGCCGGAGTCGGCCACGGAGTGGACCGACTCGGCGAGCATGGACGACGACCCGGTGAAGAGGAACGCCACGAACTTCGCCACCGCGATCGCCAGATTGGCGCCGAGCGCCGCGAGGATCGCCTTGGTACCGCCACCCGCACTCACGTTGAACTCCTCATATCTACCGGCCGAAGCGATCCTAGTGCCCCTATTGGGAAATCCGGGCCCGGAGTTCCGTGGATACGGCCACCGACGCCGGGTCGATCCCGTACCCGAGAGCAAGGTAGACAGTCGCGTAGTCGACCAACCCGGCCAGGGCGGCGAGCCGCTCCAGCGGGCGCACGCCGTCGGCCGTGATCTCCGACACCGGAACCCCGCGGTCCTCGGCCATCCGTACGGCGGCGGTGCGGGACCTGGTCACCTGCGGGTGTTCCTCCACGTCACGCAGCAGGAACAGGCGGAGCCGCGGGCCGCCTCCCGGCTCGTCGGGATGAGGGTCGGCGAAGATGTCACGCCCGGCGAGGGGGCCGTCGAACGTCCCGATCTGGTTGTGCGCCGCCTCGGGCAGCTCACCCCAGATCGCGGGGTATCCCGCGTACGCGCCGAGCCGGGCGGCCAGGAGGTGGGCCGCCACCGCGGCCACCGGGGAGGTGCCCCAGACGACCGGGACCGTGCCGGCCAGTTCCATGGCCAGCGTCTTGCCGGGGTTGATGAACGACTCGCTCGACGGGCGGCAGCGGTGCGCGAGGTCCTCCAGCCGCCTCGCGACCGCCTCGAACTCGTCCTCGGCCACCGAGACCAGCCCGAACGCCGCCGCCGCGAGGATCGGCGGCACCATCAGCGACCACAGGGTCGCCTCGGGCTGCCCGGCCACCCCGCCGACCGGCACGTACGGCCCGCCGGCCCGCGCGACCAGGGCCGCCAGCGGCGTGTCGGGCGCGCCCACGCCGACGACCCCGCAGCCGCGCCGTACGGCCTCGGCGGTCACGGCGACGGTCTCCTCGGTCGTCCCCGAGCGGGAGACGGCCACGACGAGGTCGGCGGCGCCGACCCAGCCGGGCAGCCGGTAGCCGCGCACCGTCACGACCGGACTCGGGGCTCCGTACCGGCACAGCGCTTCGAGCACCTCGCCGGCGAGCCCGCTCGCGCCCATGCCCGCCACCACGATCGCCCGCGGACGTCCGTCGCGGCCGATCCGCGCGAGGCCGCTCTCCACGGCCGCCCGGTACGCCGTGCGCACCTCGGCGGCCGAGGAGGCCACCGTGCGGAGCATTCCGGAGGGGTCGCCCTCCACCAGGTACGCCTGGTCGTCGAGCCGGTCGGGCTCGAACCGGGCCCCACCGGCGCCGGTCATGCCCGGCGGGCCTCGTCGACGAGGAGGACCGGGATGTCGTCACGCACCGGATAGACCAGGCCGCACGACTCGGAGGAGCACGCCAGCTCGTCCGCCTCCGGCACCGCGCGGAGGGGGGACTTGCACGCCGGGCACGCGAGGATGTCCAGCAGCCAGTCGTCGATCTTCAACTCGTCAGCTCCTTACGACGGCGAGCACTTCGTCGCGGACGGCGGCGACCTTCTCCTCGTCCGAGGCCTCCGCGTTGAGCCGCAGCAGCGGCTCGGTGTTCGACGGACGCAGGTTGAACCACCAGTCCGGACCGCTGACGGTGAGTCCGTCCAGCTCGTCGAAGGTAACACCCTCCCGCGCCGCGAAGGTCTCCCGTACGCGGGCCAGGGCCGCCGCCTGGTCCTCGACCCTGCTGTTGATCTCTCCGGAGGCGGCGTAGCGCGAGTAGCGCGAGAGCACCTCCGAGAGCGGCCGGTCCTGCTCGCCCAGCGCGGCCAGCACGTGCAGCGCGGCCAGCATGCCGGAGTCGGCGAACCAGAAGTCGCGGAAGTAGTAGTGGGCCGAGTGCTCGCCGCCGAAGACCGCGCCGGTGCGGGCCATCTCGGCCTTGATGAACGAGTGGCCGACGCGGGTGCGGACCGGCCTGCCGCCGTGCTCGGCGACGATCTCCGGCACGCCCTTCGACGTGATCAGGTTGTGGATGACCGTGGCGCCGGGGTCCTTGGCCAGCTCGCGCACCGCGACCAGCGCCGTGATCGTGGACGGCGGCACCGACTCGCCCCGCTCGTCGATGACCCAGCAGCGGTCGGCGTCGCCGTCGAAGGCGATGCCGATGTCGGCGCCCTGCGCGACGACCGCCTTCTGCAGGTCGCGCAGGTTCTCCGGCTCGATCGGGTTGGCCTCGTGGTTGGGGAAGCTGCCGTCGAGCTCGAAGTAGAGCGGCGTCAGCTCGATCGGCAGCCCCTTGAAGACCTCGGGGACCGTGTAGCCGCCCATGCCGTTGCCGGCGTCGACGACCACCTTCAGCGGGCGGATGCCCGACAGGTCGACCAGGGTCTTGAGGTGGGCGGCGTAACCCTCCAGCAGGTTGCGTTCCGTCACCGTGCCCGCGCCGGGAGTGCCGCCCAGCCCGCTGTCGAGCAACTCGGCCGCGCGGTCGCGGATCTCCAGCAGCCCGGTGTCGGTGCCCACGGGAACGGCTCCGGCGCGGCACATCTTCATGCCGTTGTACTTGGCCGGGTTGTGGCTCGCGGTGAACATCACGCCCGGCAGGTTCAGGCTGCCGCTGGCGTAGTAGAGCATGTCGGTCGAGCCGAGGCCGGCGTTGACGACGTCGGCCCCCCGGGAGGTCGCGCCCCGCGCGAACGCCGCGGCCAGCGGGCCGGAGGAGGTGCGCATGTCGTGAGCCATCACCACCGACGTCGCACCGGTCAGCTCCACGAACGCCGCCCCGACGGCCTGCGCGATCTCCTCGTCGAGCTCGTCGGGCACCACACCGCGCACGTCGTACGCCTTGAAGATCCTGCTGAGGTCGGCCACTGCACGCCCCTAAAAGTCGTTAAGTCTTCGCACCTGAGCCTATAGCGCCTGATTGCCCCCACAACGGGCGATCCAACGCGGTGCGCGCGATCTCGTCGCGCGGGGTCTGATCGCGCTTCCTCAGCGCTCCCGATTGGGCTGCGCCGACTTGAGCACGCGCAGATGGCCCCGGCGCCCCACCTCGACCGCCTGGCCGACCGGCTCTCCCGCGGCGGGGGCGGGGCGGGCGGCCTCGCGGACCGCGTTCGCCAGCGCCTCCAGGTCGTCTCCGCTCGGGGACGCGGCCTCGGACGGAAGGCGCACGACCTCCCAGCCCCTGGGCGCGGTGAGCCGTTCCGCGTGCTCCGCGCACAGGTCGTAGCAATGGGGCTCGACGTACGTCGCCAGAGGGCCGAGTACGGCGGTCGAGTCGGCGTAGACATACGTGAGTGTGAAGACGGCAGGCTGCCTGCAGGCGGTACGGGAACAGCTGCGGACGGGGCTCACGGAGGGACCGTATCCGGTCCGCGTTCACATTGCCACCACCCCGCCGCTCTTATCGAGCGTGTCGCCACAATTCAGCGTTCTGAGAAGTCCTCATGAGATTGCCGGGCAAAGCGGACACAACGCCGCGCAGTCCGTCGTACCTGCGGAAGGTGCTCAGGCGGTGTCCCTCGGATCACGCCGGTCACGCCTTAAGCTGACTCCGTGAGCGATCGGAGCGGTGACAGGCCGGACCCCCGGCGGCGGGTACGCCGGCGCGACCGGCACGGTCGCGGGATGCGCGGCCCGCTCGCGCCCTCGCACGTTCCCATCGCCAAGTCCCGCGGGGAGCGTTTCGACGACCTGGTGCTCGACGCGGTCGACCGGCTCAAGCCCCGGTGGGGCGCCCAGCTCGCGTCCGTCGAGTTCGCCGTCGAGGAGGTGCCGCCGGCCGACGAGCTGGTGGACGGCCCCGCCCGGTTGTCGTCGGACCCGATCCCGCTGGGACGGGCGGACTCGGCCTCCGGGGACGACCCCGCGACCGTCGTCCTGTATCGCAGGCCGCTCGAAGCGCGGGCCCGCGACCGGGACACGCTCGGCACGCTCGTGCTGGACGTGGTGGTCGAGCAGGTGGCGAGCCTGCTGGGCCTCACGCCGGAGACGATCGACCCCGGCTACGACGACCGCCACTGAGACACCGCCGAGACCGCCCGGGACCCCGTGCCGGGAGCCGGGACCGCCGCCGTTCCGGGGAGATCGTTCGGAAGAACCTCAGGGGAGGACGACACCCGGTGCGTCGACGGCCGGGGGCACCAGGGCCCAGATGCGGCCCACGGCGAGCGGCTGCGCGGTGACCAGCTGGCCGTCCTTGGTCGCCTCGTCCAGGACGCGGCCGCCGTACACCTGGCCGGAGCCGGGCAGCGGACGCACGACGACGCTGAAGGCGTCCTTGCTCCCACGCGGCGTGAGCCTGATCTCCTGGGTGTGGGCTGAGGCCAGCTTCACCTCGATGGGGGCCGGCGCCTCTCCCTTGGCGGGCAGCAGCCGCACCTCCACGGTGGCGGGGGCGAAGGGCGCCGACAGCACCAGCCGCGAGACCTGCTTGCCTCCCGTCGCCTGGGCGTCCGCGACGACGCTGCCGAGATCGATGGATTCGGCGCCGGCCGTGAAGGCGACGTCCTGCCGGGTGCCGGTTCCGGTGATCTTCAGACCCGCCACGATCGGCACGTCCGACTCCAGCACCAGCGCGGCGGGCTGCCCGCCGATGCCGGTGGACAGGTCGAGTGAGGCCGTCGAGCCGGCCGGGACCTCGATCGTCTCCTTGTTCTTCAGCGCGTAGGAGCCGTCCTCCAGCACCGCCTTGATCCGTACGACCGTGTCGCGCTCCCCCGGCGCGGCGACGTACAGTTCGCGCTTCCCCGCGGTGCCGGGGATGCCGGGGACGACGACCCGGGTGGCGGGGGCGGCGGCGACGGGCAGCCAGTCGGCGCCCCGGCCCTCCCCGAGCACGGCCTTGACGGCGGCGGCCACCCGGCCGCTGCGGGTGCTCACCCGCAACGCCATGATCAGCGGAGACGGCGCCAGGTCGCGCAGCCTGATCACACGGTGCCCGCCGGGCTTGACGACCGCGCCGTTGCCGCGCTCGCTCAGCACCGGGCCCTCGCCCGAGTAGACCATGAACGTGATGTCGGCCGGGGCGGAGTCGGGGTTGGCGAGGTAGAGGGTCATCTCGGCCGCGGCGGGTCCCGGCCCGATGAACCACGTGTCGGCGCCCGGCTCGACGCAGCGCACCCCGGCGAGGCCCCGCTGGGCGCCCGAGGTCTCCCTGGCGGTCTGCGCGCTCTCCAGCCCGGCGGCCATCGAGCCGGTGGCGTCGACCATGAGAGGGCCGCCTCCGGAGGCGATCTCCCGCTGCCACAGCAGGCCCGGCCGGTCGATGACGGCGTCCTTCTCCCCCGGGTCCTTCCCCGTTGAGTCCTTTCCCTCCGTGCCCTTCGCGTCCGGTGCGGCGATCGCCGACAGGGTGGCGCTCCCGGGTCCACCGGCGCCGGGCGGGGTGATCACGCTCACCCTGCTGCCCGCCGGAGCCGGGCACACGGCCGTGACCGACTCGACGGGCGCCCTGACGGCCTGCGGCCGCACCTGGGTCACCGGCGCGGGCCTGCTGACGAAGGCCACGCCGAAGAGCGCGCCCGACGCGATCAGCACGAGGGCGAGCAGGCCGAAGCGGTTCTCGATCAGTCGTCTCACGCGGGCACCGTTTCTTCCCTGCCCTTGTCGTTCCGGCCCTTGCCGTCCCGGCCCCTGTCGTTCCGGGACTTGTCGTCCCGGGCCCGGCGGCGGCCCCGCGTCCCCTCCTCGGCGGGAGCGTCGGCGAAATCGCCGTCGGGCTCCGTCGTACGGGCGCCGGGCGAGGCCAGCACGAGCACGAGCACGAGCAGCGCGCCCTGCGCCCACAGCCAGCCACGGTGCAGGGCACTCGCGGGCGCCGCGGGCGGCGGCACCGTGACCTGGCCCGACATGCGCCACAGGCCGCCCGCCTCCGACAGGCTCCTCCTGGCCAGGGCGGGCTCGGAGTCGAGCGCCCGTTGCAGCGCGGGGTCCACCGGGGCGGGCACCGACACGAAGCGGACGCCGAAGGACGCG
Source organism: Microbispora sp. H10670 (assembly GCF_014161385.1). NCBI lineage: Bacteria > Bacillati > Actinomycetota > Actinomycetes > Streptosporangiales > Streptosporangiaceae > Microbispora > Microbispora sp. H10670. Next base: position 62,011 of record NZ_JABBWW010000022.1, read on the forward strand.
AGCGTCCGCGCGTACTCGCCGCCCCGCCCGGACGCGAGCCCCGCGACCGCCGCCCCGAAGCGGGTCCTCGCCTCCCCCGGCGGTTCGAGGTCGGACTCGCCGATCAGCGGCCCCCGGCCGGGCAGCAGTGTGTAGCCGACCTCGCCGTCCCTGGACCGCAGCAGCAGCGTGCCCTCTCCCGGCGCCGACTCGACCGCGGCGAGCAGCGGCACGGGATCGGTCACGTCGTGCCGCAGCGGGCCGTCCGCGCCCCGGGCGACCCACAGCCCGGCGGCGGCCAGCGGGGTGGCGAAGGCGACCACGACGATGAGCATCGCGCCCAGGCGGCGCAGCCCCCGGGCGGCGCGGAACTCGGTGATCCGGTGCGCGGGGTGCGCCGCCGCGACCAGCAGACCGGTCGCCGCGAACGCCAGCGGCACGCCGGGCCAGACGGGGACGGCTCCTCCGGCGGCCTCCCCGATGACCCCTCCCACGTGGACGGTGATCCGGCTGACCACGATCGCCACCAGCAGGCCGAAGAGCATGACGCCCCAGCCGATCGCGACGACCATCTGGTGACGCCGCAGCAGCAGGGCGGCCAGCGCCACCGCCACCAGGCCGGCCGTCGCCCACACGGGCGGCACGCCAGGACCGCCGGGGCTCAGCATGAGCAGGGACTCCGCGGCGAGCCGGGGGTCGGAGAGCCGGGGATCGTGCAGGCCGGACTCCAGCAGGATGCGCCCCGGCTCCTGAGCGATCTGGACCAGCCAGGGGAACAGCAGGACGACCGGGGTGCCGAGGCCGATCGCGAGCGATCTTCTGACTCCCCTGCGGATGCCGCCGAACGACACCGCGGCGAGGCCGCCGAGGATCGCCACCAGCACGTACACGAGCGGGACGAAGGCCGTGCCCACGGCCAGGAGCAGGCCGAACCCCCAGGCGGCCCGGCTCGACCCGGCCATCACCCGGATGGCGAGCGCCGCGTAGACGGGCAGCAGCACGATCACGATCGCGGTGCCGAGCCGTCCGCCGGACACCACGCCCGTCGTGACCGGCAGCAGCGCGTAGGTGGCGGCCAGCCAGACCCGCGCCGGGGTGTAGGGGATCATCCGCTTCGTCGCGGCGTACGCCGAGAGCCCGGCCAGCGGCACGCAGGCGAGCAGCAGCACGCCGACGACCAGCCACGTCCTGCCGAGCGCGAGCGCCGACAGGCCGGCCAGCACGGCGACGTACGGCGGTGCCCAGGTGCCGGAGCCGAGCCCGGCGGCGTGGTGGTCCTCGACGTAGAGCCGCCAGAGGTCGGCTGCGCCACCGGTGACCGGCACCAGCGCGCCGCCGCCGAGCAGGCCGTCCGGCAGCAGCGTCCGTTCGGCGGCCAGCGTGATCGCGGCCAGGATCAGGCAGAGCACCACTCCGGGGCTGCTCAGCAGGCGCTGGACGCCACCGGAGTCGGTGAGCAGTTCGTCGCCGTCCTCCTCCCCCGTGTCGGCGGCGGCGTGGTGGCGGCCCGCCGAGTCGACCGGGCCCGTCCCGGCCAGGAAGCCCTGCACCATGTCGGCGAGCCGGCGCAGCGCGGCGCCCGGCGGGGTGAGCTTGCGCCTGATCGCGGGCCAGCTCTGCTTCCTGCCGTTCCTCCGCGCCTTGCGGGCCCGCAGCAGACGCCACGGATGGCCGAGGACCGAGCCGAGCGCGGCCAGTTCGTCCAGGGCGTTGGCCGGCTGCTTGGCCAGCAGGAACAGCAGGGCCCGCAGCGCCGACCCGAAGACGTTGCGCACAACTGATCGCGCGAACGCGCCGAACGGGAGGTTCGCCATCAGGACGAACAGGCCGTTGCGCCGGTCGAGCCTGCGCGGGTGCTCCTCGCTCGTGGCGATGCGGCGGCGCCGCCGCGCGGACGCCTCCGCGTGCCAGGCCACCGCGTCGCTCACGTTGAGCACGCGGTGTCCCGCCGCGCGGGCGCGCCAGCACAGGTCGAGGTCGTCGCGGAACAGCGGCAGGCCGGTGTCGAGGCCGGACAGCTCGTCCCAGACGTCCCTGCGGATGAGCATGCCCGCCGTGGAGACCGACAGGACGTCGGCGATCTCGTCGTGCTGGCCCTGGTCGTACTCCCTGGGCTCCAGGCCGGTGTCGCGCCGTCCGGACCTGCTGACGGTCACGCCCATCTCCAGCAGCACCCGCCGGTCGAGCCAGTCACGCAGCTTGGGGCCGAGGATCGCGGCCTTCGGGTCCTGCTCGGCGGCCCACAGCAGGGCCTGCAGCGCGTTCGCGTCGGGAGCGCAGTCGTCGTGGAGCAGCCAGACCCACTCCTGGCCGGGCGCGGGCGGCAGCCGCCGCAGCACCTCGTGGACGGCCTCGCCGAATCCGGTGGACCTCGGCATGGTCAGCACGTTGTGCGAGCCGAAGGCCTCGGTCAGCAGCTTCGCGCTGCCGTCACGGCTGCCGTTGTCGACACCGACGACACGGTCGAGAGGCCGGGTCTGGCGCGGCAACGCCGCCAGCGTCTCCTTGAGCCAGCGGGCGCCGTCGTGAGCGACGACGATCGCGGTCACCGAGTGCACGTCGAGTCCTAAGGGGGTCGTACGGCTGAGCGCCGACCACGATACGGCAACCCGGACTCACCCGATCACATCCAGGCGAAACAGGATGTCAGCACGAACTTCGGAGAAACCCCACTGACGCGGATCGGGGGACGAACCACCGGTCACGAACCCCGCCGGACCCCGTACGAAGGACCATTCGGAGGACCGTACGCGGGCATCACCCGACATCAATCATGTTGCAGACGAACGCCGCCGGACATGAACGCGGGGCCGCGCGCCGAGCGCGCGGCCCCGTTCGCGTCCTCAGACGGCCTGGCGCTTCATCTTGCGTCGCTCGCGCTCGGACAGACCGCCCCAGATGCCGAAACGCTCGTCATGCTGAAGCGCGTACTCAAGGCACTCCGCACGAACCTCGCACGAACGGCACACCTTCTTGGCTTCCCTGGTGGAGCCGCCCTTCTCAGGAAAGAACGCCTCAGGATCGGTCTGCGCGCACAGGGCGCGTTCCTGCCACCCAAGATCTTCACCATCGAGCGCCTGTGCCATGACCAGCTCGGTCATTGCACACCTCCCTGTCGCTCGCCCGCCCACATGAGGCCCCCCATAAAAACGCCTGCCCCATACCCACCGTTGGGAAGGCGTAACAACATGTCTGTAATTACACGCGCGTGGCGCGTGTGGCGTCAAGCGGCATAACGATACCCGGGGAAAGACCTGCTTGCCCCGGTTCGTATGCCCCGTTGTTCGGTCCTGTCAGCGTTCGGAACCATACCAAGGGAGGTTGGGGTCGGTTCCGCGGCCTGCCTGATCGGGGGCGGAACCTTCCTCATACTTTGCCTGCGACCTGTCGGGGGTGTAAATCGCCGTCGGGTCGATGGGCTCCTCCCTCCGGAGCGGGTCGGTGAGCGGGTCACCGCGGTAGCCGGAGGGGTCGAAGCGCAGGGTCTGCTCGGCGGCGCCCGGCGGCGGGGCCTGGAACGGCGCGGGCTCGGAGCTCTGGGGGTGGCCGAGCGGGTTGTCGTAGTACTCGGGCAGGTCCTGCGGACCGGTGGGGTGGTCCGGCAGGGCGATCTTCTGGTAGCTCTGCGCCTGCTGGTAGGCCTGCGCGAGCTGCTGTTCCCTCGGGTCGGCCGGGCTCTCGTACGCGGGGGGAGCGTCGAAGGCCGGGCCGCCCGCCACGTGCTCGGCGGACTGCGGGGCGAACTCGGAGCCGGAGTAGCCGGAGTGGCCGTACGGCTGCTCCTGCTCGTACGGCCTGCCTTCGGCGCCGGCCGGGGGGAAGCCGGGGCCTTCCGGCGGGTTGGGGAAGCGGCCGTAGCCGCTGGTCTCGCTCTGCTGACCGGCGTAGCCGTACTGGTCGAACACCGGGCCCTGCGGCGGCGCGGAGTAGTCGGGGCGCTGGTGGGCGGGGAGGGCCTCCGGCTGCCCGCCGTAGGCGCCGTTGTCACCCTGCTGACCATAGGCGGCGTTGTCGCCCTGGTGACCGTGGGAGGCACTGCCGGGCTGCTGACCGTAGGCGCCGTTGTCGCCCTGCTGACCGTAGCCGCCGTTGTCGCTGTGCCGGCCGTAGGAGCCGCTCTCGGGCTGCCGGTCGTAGGAGGCGCCGCCGGGCTGCCGGCCGTAGGGGGCGGCCTCCGGCTGCCCGCCGTACCGCCCGCTCTCGGGCTGGCCCGCGTACTGGCCGGTGGAGGGCTGCTCCTGCTGGTGGCCCGGCGCGCCGTAGTCGGAGTAGTGCGCGCCGGTCTGGACGTCCTGCATCGACGGCCGGGCCTGCTGCTCGGCCTGCCACGGCTGCTGGCCCTGCGCCTGGGACTGTGCCGCCTGACCCTGTGCCTGACCCTGGGGAGCGGCCGGTGTGCCGGGCTGTCCGAACAGCGGAGGCTGCGGGGCGGTCGCGGCGGGGTTGTAAGCGGCCTGGGGCTCGTAGGCGTCGCCCTGCCCGGGAGCCGCGCCGTACGGCTCACGCGGATGGTCCTGGCCGTAGACGTCCTGCGGCCGCTCCTGGCCGAAGGCGCCCTGGCCGCCGCGTTCCTGGGAGTAGGACGCGTGCGGCCGGTCCTGCGGAGCGTACGACTCCTGGCCGTAGTGGTGCTCCGGCGCCGTCGCGGGCTGCGGATGGGCGGGACCGCCCTGGGCCTGACCCTGCTGGACCTGACCCTGCTGCGCCTGACCCTGCTGCGCCTGACCCTGCTGCGCCGCCGGTGCCTGCTGGGCGTGCTGGGCGTGCTGGGCCTGCTGCGTCTGCTGCGTCTGGGGATCGCCGTACGCCGGGGCCTGGACGGGGCCGCCGCCCGGCGCGGACATCCCGGCGTGCTGGCCCGCGTGCTGAGCGACGTGCTCACCGAAGGGCGGCTGGCCGGAGTGGTGGGTGTCCTGCGCGCCGTTCTGCCGGCCCTGGCCGGGCTCGCCGTGGACGTTGTGGGCGACAGGCTGCTGACCCTGCCCGTGCTGGCCCGGACCGTGCCGGCCCTGCTGGCCGGGACCGTGTTGAACCGGGCCCTGCTGCCGGTCGGCGGGCATGCCGTTGTGGGCCGCGCCGTTGGGAACCGCGCCGTTGTGGGCCGCGCCGTTGTGGGCCGCGCCGTTGGGAATGACGCCGTTGGGAACCGCGCCGTTGACGACCGGAGCGCCCTGTGCCTGTGCCTGCGGCTGTCCGTAGGACGACGGGCGGCCCTGGGCGTCGCCGTACCCCTGCGGCAGCGCCGGGACGTTCGGCCGGGGCGGATAGGCGTCGTCGCGCCGGCCGAAGAAGTCGCCCGCGGGCCGCTGCGCGGACTGGAGGGCGGCGGCCGTGCTCATCGCGAACAGCGCCCCGAAGGCGGCGAGAGCGAGCATCGGCAGGCCGGTGATCAGGTATTCGAACCGGTCGCGGAAGGTCGGCAGGTCGCCCACGAGGACGCCCAGCACGCCGATCACACCGAAGACGACGCCGAGGCCCAGCGACCCGGCCGCGCCCAGCGCCACCAGGCGGGCCCGGGGCGTCGGGGCGCCCGCCTTGGCCACGAGCAGCACCGCGCCGGCCGCGAGCGCGGTCGACAGGGGGGAGGCGAGGGTGTGCAGGCTCGTGGCCGCGCGTACGCCGAACGTACCGCCGAGCGAGGAGGAGTTGATGAGTAACCGCGCGACACCCACGAGAACGCTTGTGATCACCACCGCGAGCATCGTCCACGCGGCCGGCTCTCTGAGCCGGTCGGTATCGACCTTCAGCACAGCTACCCCCAACGGTCCAGATGGCCCTCGGGGAAGTTTTGCACATGCTGGACTTAAGTGTCGGCAGTCCCAAGAACCTCACAAGCCAGACACACACTACATTTCGCTGGTTATCGCAGTATGTGGGGTGGGGTGGGAGGCCCGTCCGCCGCCCGATGGAAGACTGGCGGCATGCGCATCGTGTCCCTCGCCGGAGGTATCGGCGGCGCCCGCTTCCTCCGAGGTCTCAAGGCTGCCGCGCCCGGTTCGGAGATCACCGTCATCGGCAACACCGGCGACGACATCACCCTTTTCGGGCTGCGGGTGTGCCCCGATCTCGACACCGTCATGTACACCCTGGGCGGCGGCATCAACGAGGAGCAGGGCTGGGGCCGGGCCGGCGAAACGTTCACGGTGAAGGAGGAACTCGCCGCGTACGGCATGGAGCCGCAGTGGTTCGGCCTCGGCGACCGCGACTTCGCCACCCACATCATCCGCACCCAGATGCTGGCCGCCGGTTATCCCCTCTCCCAGGTGACCGAGGCCCTGTGCGACCGATGGCGGCCCGGGGTACGGCTGCTGCCGATGTCGGACGACCGCACCGAGACCCATGTGGTGATCGCCGACGACGCGGGCCGGCGGGCCGTCCACTTCCAGGAGTGGTGGGTGCGGCTGCGCGCGTCCGTGCCGGCCGAGCAGATCGTGCTGGTCGGCGCCGACGAGGCCCGCCCGGCCCCCGGGGTGCTCGACGCGATCCGCGACGCCGACCTCGTGATCCTCCCGCCGTCCAACCCGGTCGTCAGCATCGGCACGATCCTGCAGGTCCCGGGCATCCGGGCGGCGCTGGAGGACAAGACGGTCGTCGGCGTCTCCCCCATCATCGGCGGCGCTCCGGTGCGCGGCATGGCCGACGCCTGCCTGACGGCGATCGGCGTCGAGACGAGCGCCCAGGCCGTGCTCGAACTGTACGGACCGGCTCTGCTCGACGGCTGGCTGGTCGCGGAGGAGGACAAGGGAGTGGCGCTCGACGGCGTGGCGGTGGAGGCGCGTCCGCTCCTGATGAGCGACCCCGGCGCGACAAGGGACATCGCCGCCGCGGCCCTCGCCCTGGCCGAATCCCTCCGGTGACGTCCCTCCCGTGACCCGATCCACGACGCATCGAGGCAGTTCATGACCCATATCACCGTAAGCGGCGTCACCGGCATGCCCGAGGTCGCGCCCGGCGACGACATCGCGCTGCTCGTGGCCGAGGCCGCGCCCGCCCTGGAGGACGGCGACATCCTGGTCGTGACCTCCAAGATCGTGAGCAAGGCCGAGGGCCGGATCCGCCGAAGCGGCGCCGGTGCGGCGTGGAACGGCGGCGGAGCGCCCCCGCACACACCAGGCGCGACGGCGGCGGGGCGCGGAGCACCGCCGCGCGACAGCCGTACGGCCGCGATCGAGGAGGAGACGCAGCGCGTGGTCGCGCGGCGCGGCGACACGGTGATCACGCAGACGCGGCACGGCTTCGTCATGGCCGCGGCCGGCGTGGACGCCTCCAACACCGCCCCCGGCACCGTGCTGCTGCTCCCCGAGGACCCGGACGCCTCGGCGGGCCGGATCCGCCGCGGGCTGCGCGACCGGCTCGGTGTACGGGTCGGGGTGATCGTCTCCGACACGTTCGGCCGGCCCTGGCGGCACGGCCTCACCGACGTCGCCATCGGCGCGTCCGGCGTACGGCCCCTGGACGACCTGCGCGGCGGCGCCGACGCCTACGGCAACCCGCTCAACGCGACGGTGGTCGCGCTGGCCGACGAGATCGCGGCGGCGGGCGACCTCGCGAAGGGCAAGCTGTCCGGCGTCCCGGTGGCGGTCGTCCGCGGGCTGGGCGGCCTGGTGACCGGCGAGGACGGGCCGGGCGGGCGGGCGCTCGTCCGGCCCGCGGACGAGGACATGTTCCGGTACGGCTCGGCCGACGTCGTCTTCGCCCGCCGCACGATCCGCGAGTTCTCCGAGCGGGAGGTCGACCCGGCGGCGGTGCGCCGGGCCGTGGCCGCCGCGATCGCCGCGCCCGCCCCGCACCACACCACCCCGTGGCGGTTCGTGCTGCTGGAGACCCCGCGGGCGCGTACGGAACTGCTCGACGCGATGCGGGACGCCTGGATCGCCGACCTCCGCTCCGACGGGTTCTCCGAGGAGTCGATCGCCCGCCGGATCCGGCGCGGCGACGTGCTGCGGAACGCGCCCTATCTGGCGGTGCCCTGCCTGGTCATGGACGGCTCGCACACCTACCGGGACGAGCGCAGGAACGCCGCCGAGCGGGAGATGTTCGTCGTCGCCACCGGCGCCGGCGTGCAGAACTTCCTGGTCCAGCTCGCCGTGGAGGGGCTGGGCTCGGCCTGGGTGTCGTCCACGATGTTCTGCCGTCAGGTGGTGCGCGAGGTGCTCGGCCTGCCGGACGACTGGGACCCCATGGGCGCCGTGGCCGTCGGCCACCCCGCCGCGCCGCCCAAGGACCGCCCGCCGCGCGACGCGGCCGACTTCTACGTCACCCGCTGACCACCGTCTCCGGGCCGGACCCGGCGGCGGGTGTGGGCGCGGGTGTGGGCGTGGGTGCGGTCCGCGCGGGCGCGGGCGTGACCGTGAGCAGCGGCCTCCGCACCGACCCGCAGACCCCGTCGCTGCGCCGGGCCGCCGCGGTCCGCTCCTCGCTCGGCCGGCCGTACGCGGTGGTGCGCTGGCGGAGCGGGCGGCCGGTCGGGGCGACCATGGCCTCGATCTCGCTGATCGTCTTGTAGGACCCGTTCTCCGAGCCGGCCATCCTGCTGATCGTCTCCTCCATGAGCGTGCCGCCGAGGTCGTTCACGCCGCCGGCGAGCACGTCCCGGCACAGGTCGTCGCGCAGCTTCACCCAGGAGCACTGGATGTTGCGGATCGCTCCGTGCAGCATGATCCGCGCCAGCGCGTGGACGGCCCGGTTCTCCCGCGCGGTCGGCCCCGGCCGGGCGATCCCGGCCAGGTAGATCGGGGCGCTGTGGTGGACGAACGGCAGCGGCACGAACTCGCTGAACCCGCCCGTCTCCTCCTGGATCGACCGGATCAGCCGGATATGGCGCACCCAGTGCTCGTGGGTGTCCACGTGGCCGTACATCATGGTCGAGGTCGTCGGGATGCCGACCCGGTGGGCGGTCGTGATGACCTCCACCCACTCCCGGGTGGGCAGCTTGCCCTTCGTCAGCACCCACCGGACGTCGTCGTCGAGGATCTCGGCCGCCGTGCCGGGCAGCGAGTCGACCCCCGCCTCCCTCGCGGCGTGCAGCCACTCCTCCACGGACAGGTTCGTACGGCTCGCGCCGTTGACGACCTCCATCGGCGAGAACGCGTGCACGTGGATCTCAGGGCAGCGCTCCTTGACGGCGCGGGCGATGTCGAAGTAGGCCGTGCCCGGCAGGTCGGGATGGATGCCGCCCTGCATGCACACCTCCGTCGCCCCGGCGTCCCACGCCTCCCGCGCCCGGTCGGCCACCTCGCCCAGCGACAGCGTGTACGCGTCGGCGTCCGTGCGCCGCTGGGCGAACGCGCAGAACCGGCAGCCGGTGTAGCAGACGTTGGTGAAGTTGATGTTCCGGTTGACGACGTAGGTCACGTCGTCGCCCACCGCCTCACGGCGCAGCCCGTCCGCGATCCGGCACAGCTCGTCCAGGCCCGCGTCGTCGGCGCCCGCGCCCGTCTGGTCCCCGGCGAGGCCGAGCAGCGCCACCGCCTGCTCGTCGGTCAGCCGCGCCGGGTCCGTCTCCGCCCGCCGCAGCGCCTCCCGCACGCCGCCGTCCACCCTGCCGCCCTCCCTGCCGCCCTCCCTGCCGTACGGGTGACCGCTGGATGAGCCGTCGGCGGGGCTCGTGGGCCCGCCGCCGCCGGGCAGGCGCTCACGCAGCGCGTCCCAGTCGCCGTACACGCTGTCGAAGTCGTCGCGGCGGTCGCTCGCGCGGCCCTCGGCGTCGACGGCGGTGTGCAGATCGGCCCGTCCGCCAGTGACGAGACCCCCCAGGCCGCCGTCGGGCTCCTGCCAGGGACGGCCGCGCGGCACGGCGCCCTCCCGGGCGAGCCCGGTGGCGGGGTCGGCCAGCGCCGCGACGTGCCCGGCGAGCCGGGGATCGAGCCAGGGCTCCCCCGCGAGCACGTACTCCGGGTAGATCGTCAGGCGCTCGCGCAGCGTGAACCCGGCGGCGGCGGTCCGCGCGGCGAGATCGTCGATCTGCGGCCACGGCCGCTCGGGGTTGACGTGGTCGGGGGTCAGCGGGGAGACGCCGCCCCAGTCGTCCACACCCGCCCGCAGCATGAGGGCGTACTCCTCGCCGATCAGGTTGGGCGGCGCCTGCACGCGGACCTTCGGCCCGAGCACCAGCCGCGTCACCGCGATCGTCGCGGCGAGTTCGTGCAGGTCGGCGTCGGGCATGCCGCGCATGGCCGTGTCGGGCTTGGCGCGGAAGTTCTGGACGATGACCTCCTGGACGCCGCCGTACTCCCGCGCCACCCGGCGGATCGCGAAGATCGACTCGGCCCGCTCCTCGATCGTCTCGCCGATGCCGATCAGCAGGCCCGTCGTGAACGGCACGCTGGAGCGGCCGGCGTCCTCCAGCACGCGCAGCCGTACGGCGGGGTCCTTGTCAGGGGAGCCGTAGTGGGCCTCGCCCTTCTCGGTGAACAGCCGCCGGGAGGTGGTCTCCAGCATCATGCCCATCGACGGCGCGACCGGCTTGAGCCGCTGGAGGTTCCGCCAGGTCAGCACGCCGGGGTTCAGGTGCGGCAGCAGCCCGGTCTCCTCCAGCACGCGGATCGCCATCGCCCGGACGTACGAGAGGGTGTCGTCGTACCCGTGCGCGTCGAGCCACTCGCGCGCCTGGTGCCACCGGTCCTCGGGGCGGTCGCCGAGCGTGAACAGCGCCTCCTTGCAGCCCATCGCCGCGCCCTGGCGGGCGATCTCCAGCACCTCGTCCGGCGACAGGAAGGCGGCCGGCAGCCGGTGCGGGGCGGTGGCGAACGTGCAGTAGCCGCATCTGTCCCGGCACAGCCGCGTCAAGGGGATGAACACCTTGCGGCTGTAGGTGACGACGCCGGGCCGCCCGGCGGCCTCCAGGCCCGCGTCCCGGACCCGCGAGGCGTACGCGAGCAGCGCGTCCAGGTCGGCGCCGCGAGCGCGGAGCAGGACCGCCGTCTCGGCGAGGTCGAGCGTCTTGCCGTCCCGGGCCCGCGCGAGCGCCCGGCGTGTCCCGCTGCCGGAGGCCGAGCCGGCGTTCGAGCCGGAGGTGGCCGAACCGGCGGAGGCCGAGGTCGAAGGGGTGCCGTCGAGGTCCGGGGGTCGCTTCGCCGTCATAGTCCGCAGCCTATGAGCCCTGGGTACGGACGGCGCGGCCGCCTCCGGACCAACTCTTGGGTCACGGCCGGCGCGATCTTGCCGGGCGGCGGGGTATCAGCCGGTGGTGTACTTCCGATCAGCAGCGATCCGGCGGCTGGTCGTCGTGACGCTCGTCCTCGGTACGCCGGGACCGCCGGCGGCCCCGGCCTTCGCGGCACCGGCGCCCCGGACGCTACCCGTGACCGACCCCGTAGGCCACGGACGCCATACGGGCCACGGCGGCCACGGCCGGCTCCCCGGGGACGCCCCGCGTGCGCGGCGGGCGCGAGAAGCGGCGAAGGCGGTGCGGGCCCGAGGAACGGGGCAGGCGCGGAAGGCGACGGAGGCACCGGAAGCGTCAGGAGCATCGCAGGCGCGTGGGGCTGGGCAGGCGCGAGAAGGCATGCGGGCGCGGCAGGTGGGGCGTGGTCGTGGCGGGCCGGGCGGCGCCTGGCAGGTCACGACCGGCGTGAACGCGGCCAACTCGCCCCAGATGGGCAGCCCTGTCCGGCAGGTGTCCACGGGCAGGCACAACGTGAACGCGCCCGGCGGCAACAGCGGCTCCGCCGTCAACGGCCTCCAGCAGGTGGCGGGCGACAGCGTCTTCCTCAACACCCTGAACGGCGGATGCCTGCCGACCGTGGTCGACTGCGGGATCAACCAGACCCTGGGGTCGTCCCGGTCCGGTGGCCGATGACGGACGGCGCGCTCAGAAGGAGCGGTAGTCCCGTGCGGCCATGCGGGGGCCGCGGGCCGGGGGCCTGATCCCGCTGAGCTCGATCAACCTGATCACCCGGTGGCGGTGACCGCGGAACGGCTCCAGCAGTTCGAGCATGCCGTCGTCGTCGGTCTTCCGGCCGGTGAAGGCATAGCCGACGAGGCCGGGCAGGTGGAAGTCGCCCACACTCGGCGCGTCCGGGTCTCCGTGGGCGCGCTGACGCACCTCGGCCGAGGTCCACACGCCGATCCCCGGCAGCGCCCGCAGCAGCCGGTCCGCCTCCGCCGAACCCTCCGCACCCGCCGAGCTTTCCACACCCGCCGAGTTCTTCACACCCGTCGAGCCTTCCACGCCCGCCGAGCTCTCCGCACCCGCCGAGCCAGTCACACCTGCCGGGTTCTTCACACCCGCCGAGCCTTCCACGCCCGCCGAAGCCCGCCCGCCCGTCGCGACCTGTGCCGCGTCCGGTGTGCCCGCTGAGCCTGGTGCCGCGTCAGGTGTCCGTGCCGGGTCCGGTGCGTCCACCGCGCCGAGGACTCCTGTCGTGCGCTCCAGTTTCGCGGCGTGGCGTGCGGCGTTGACGATCGTCCTGGCCCGTACGGCCTCCGCCCCGGCGCGGTGCCAGTCCCAGGACGGGACCACGCGCCACACCTCCGGCGACGGGACGACGTACATGCCATCGGGGGCCGGGCCGGGAGCGGGCTCGCCGTACCGGCGCAGCAGGAACCGCCAGGCCCGCCACGCCTCCCTGCCGACCACCTTCTGCTCCAGGACGGCGGGCGCGAGCGCCTCGAAGACCCGCAGGCTGCGCCCGATCCGCAGCCCACCGGCGCGTCCGGCCAGATCGGCGACGAACGCGGCGGCGCGGACGTGCCGTGGATCGCCGGAACGGGCGAGCCGCGCGAGCAACGCGGCGAAGCCGGCCACGTCGTCGTCGGCCCCCAGCATCGAGGGAAGCATCTCCAGGAGCCACCCGGCTCCCGGGCCCCACGCCTGTCCGAGGATCTCGCCGTCGCGGCTCCCCGTCACGCGGAGGGTGCCGGGGCCTTCGGGGGTTCGCGAGGTGCGCCAGAACGCGCCGTCGGGCGTACGGCGCCAGGCGGGGTCGCCTCCCCCGCGCCGGTGCGGCGACAGCGTCAGCGCCACGTCGACCGGCGCGGCCGGCCGCCACCGCCGCTCGCGCGTCTGCGCCGCCGGACCGCGGCCGGCAGCAACCACCCCCATGGAAGCCACACCCAAAGGAGCCACGCCGGAAGGAACGACGCCCGGAGGAACGGAGCCCGGAGGAACGGGGCCGGAAGTGGCCGCGCCCGAAGTGACGGTGCCGGAAGAAGCCACGCTTGGAGTGACGGCGCCGGAAGAAGCGGTGCCGGTGGAGACCGCGCAGGACGGAGCGGCGCCCGTCGTGACGGACACGTCGCCAGGCGCGGACGATCTGGACATTCGGCTCGCCTCCACCCGCCCAGTCTGCCGCTCCCCCCGATGACGGGTGGGAGCGGGACCGGTCATGTCACACGTCGCTGGAGAAGCGGACGGCGCACTCGGGCAGCGTGACCCCGGGCCAGACGCGCATGCCGGCCGTGAGTTCGTTGCCGGGGCCGATGAGCGCGCCGTCGCCGACCACGACCTCGCGCAGCACGGTGCCGGAGGCGACACGGGCGCCCACGCCGACGACCGAGTCCACCACGGTCGCGCCGGACGCGACGTGACAGCCCTCGGAGAGCACGCTGCCGCGCACGCTGGCGCCCGCCTCGACGGTGGCCCGGGGGCCGACGACCGTGCCGCCGGTGACCTTGGCCTCGGGCGACACGACGGCCCCGTCGAGCAGGAGCCGCTCCCCGACCGGGCCGGGCAGGGCGGGCGAGCCGAGCTTGCCCAGCACCAGATCGGCCGAGCCCTGCACGAACGCCGCGGGCGTGCCCACGTCGAGCCAGTACGACGCGTCGGCGAAGCCGAGCACCAGCTCACCGGCCGCGATCAGGCCGGGGAAGGTCTCCCGTTCCACCGAGACCACCTGGCCCTCGGGGATCGTGTCGATGACCGAGCGCTGGAACACGTAGCAGCCGGCGTTGATCCGGTTCGTCACGGGGTTGGGCGTCTTCTCCAGGAAGGCGGTGACCCGGCCGTCGTCGTCGGTCGGCACGCAACCGAACCTCGACGGGTCGTCCACCTCCGTGAGATGGAGGGTCACCGCGGCCCCGCGTGAGACGTGCAGGCCGACCTGCGCGGCGATGTCGTGGCCCGACAGGATGTCGCCGTTCAGCACGAGCACCGGCGCCTCGGGCGGGCAGGTCAGGGCCCGTGCGGCGTTGCGGATCGCGCCGCCGGTCCCGAGCGGGGTGTCCTCGGTCACGTACACGATCTCCAGGCCGAGCCCCGCCCCGTCGCCGAACGCCTCGGCGAACATCGAGGCCCGGTAGGACGTCGCGAAGACCACCCGGCGCACCCCGTACGCCCGCGCCTTGGCCAGCTGGTGCGCGAGGAAGGGCACCCCCGCCGTCGGCAGCAGCGGCTTCGGCGTGCTGAGCGTCAGCGGCCGGAGACGCGTGCCCTGGCCGCCCACGAGAAGGATCGCCTCAAGACCGTCCGGCGACCGCACAGAACTGTCCCTCACAGCCGCGAGAGTAGCCTAGACAGAACCTCCGTATGGTGTCCCGCCGCAGACCGCTGCCCGGATATTTCCTGGCAGGCGCGGTATCTCCAAGCGCGAACTCTCAAATCGGACGGCACATAGGGCCACAAACGGACGCCCGAAAATGAGCCCGCCATAATTCCCTTTTCGCCGACCGTATCGCCGATCACATTGCGCAGAACCGGGAGTTCCGGGACATATTTCTCTCCCGCCCAGGGCCGCTTCACGCCGTACCGATCGGGCGAACAGCCCCAACCTGCCGCTGGTCCCCGATCCATGCCGGTCGCGCACGCATCGGCGTATCTCTGCTGGTCTTGACACGAAACGGTAAGCGACGGAAATTCGGCGCGTCCGTACCCAAGTAGGCAATCCGCACAATGCGGGTTGAATAGCATTGAACCGGCACATCGCATGTGTCGGCGCGGTCCAGAGCCCCTATCGGGGCACCAGTCCACTTTCACCCGAATTCGGGGCCATCCCTCCCAGAGCGTCGCGCCGTCAGCCTTCGACGGCGCGTTGGTAGGCGGCGAGGTGGGCCTCGGCGGAGTGCTTCCAGGTGAACTCGCGCGAACGGGTGACTCCGGCGGCGGCCAGGGACGCACGCCGTTCCGGCGACTCCAGCAGGGCCCGCAGCGCCCGCGCGATGCTGTCGGCGTCGGGCTCGGTGTAGACGACGGCGTCGCCGCCCACCTCCGGCAGTGAGGCGCGATGCGTGGTCAGAACGGGTGCCCCGCAGGCCATCGCCTCCAGCACCGGCAGCCCGAACCCCTCGCACCGCGACGGCGAGGCGACCGCGAGCGCCCCGCCGAGGAAGCCCGGCAGATCGGCGAAGGGCAGGTAGCCGGGGCGCACGACCTTCACCCGGGGCGGCAGCGCGGCCACCGCGGCGTCGACCTCCTCGTCCCAGGCCGGGCCGCCCGCCAGCACCAGCGCGGGCGGGTCGGACAGGTGCGCGACCGCACGGCCGAAGCCGGTCACCAGGTTCGGCACGTTCTTACGCGGCTCCAGCGCGCCCAGATAGGCGACGTACGGCCGGCCGTGCAGGCCGATGCGGCCCGCCACCCGGCGCACGTCCTCGGGCGCCGGCGGGTGGAACAGCGCCGAATCGACCCCGTGGTAGGCGACGTCGATCCGGGTCGGGTCGGCGGCGAGCACTCGGACCAACTCGTCCCGGGTGGCCTTCGACGGCACGATCACCCGGTTGGCGTGGCGGACGGCCGTACGGGTGGCCGACCGGAAGAACGAGGCCCTGACGGGGTCGTGCAGGTCGGGGTCGGTGAACGAGGTGGCGTCGTGGACGGTGACCACCGTGGGCAGGCCGGAGCCCAGCGGGATGGAGTAGTAGGGGGCGTGGATCACCTGGGCCCCGGCCTGCCGGGCGAGGACGGGCAGTCCCGTCTGCTCCCACGCCAGCCGCTTGTCCCGGTTGGTGATCGCGGGTGGTCCGGAGAGGATCCGCGCCGCGGGCGCCAGCGCCGCGTACCGCTCGGCGTCCGCGCGCTGGCAGACCAGCGCGAGATCGGCGCCCGCCTCGTGCAGGGCCGCGACCAGACCGTCGACATACCTGATGAGGGCGCCGCGGTCGGCGGGGACGGCGGCGGCGTCGACGAGCACTCGGGGTGTCAAGTGAATCGCTCCCCTCACTGGGCCCGCTCCGGCGGAGCTCCCCCCCGTCCTCGCGGTCCCGCTGTTCCGGCAGGTGTCCGGCAGGGACCCTCGGGCCCACGCCACGCACGGACGCCTGCCCAGCATCCCTCCCTTGTCACTCTATTTCCGGCCTCCCCCGAAACGTGAGTGATATCACATGGGGGTTGTCTCCCATGACGCGCAAATCCGCACCCAATCCACGGAATCAGGCTCGGATGACGGGTTCCTCCCGCGTACGGGTGGATCGACGGGCGGCGAGTCCGGCGGCCCCGGCGCACACCAGGTCGCCGAGGGACACGAGCAGCCGGGAGCACAGCGCGGCGGCGATGGCCGCGGGCCGGTCGAGCACGGGCGCGAGCGCCGCGACCATCGCGGCCTCGCGCACACCCGCCCCGGCCGGCGCCACGATGAAGACGAACCCCAGGCACCAGGCGAGCGCGAACGCGCCGACGCTCAGGACCAGGGCCGGCGTCCCCTCCGCGCCGAGACCCCGCACGATCAGCGCCAGATGCACGCCGTACGCGGCCCAGCCGGCCAGGGCCCAGCCCGAGGCGACGAGCAGGCCGCGGCGCGAGAGCGGCCGTTCGAGCGGCTCCCTGCGCAGTTTGCGCAGTCCGAAGGCGATGACCCGGTTGACCACGGCGGGATGCAGAGCGGCGGCGAGCACGGGCACGAGCAGCAGGAGCCAGGCATACCGGGCGACCGACTGCCCGGCGAGCACCGGCAGCGTGACGGCGGACACCAGCAGGCCGGTGCCCAGGTAGACCGGGTAGGTGAGGAAGAAGGCGGCCGCGCTCCGCGAGCGGGGCACGCCGTGGTCGCGGCCCATCTCCATCTGCGCGAGCATCGGCCACACCGACCCGGGGATGTACTTGCCGAGCTGGCCCACGAAGAAGATCTTCGCCGCGTCGGTGAACGCGAGCGGCGAGCCGAGGTCGGCGAGCAGCGCCCGCCACATTTGCATTCCCGCGAGCAGCGCGCCGAGCACCGCCGCCAGGGAGCCGGTGAGCGCCGCCCAGTGCAGCCGGGCGAAGCCGTCCGCCACGGCGCTCCACTGGCCCGCGACGGCCCAGATCCCGAAGCCGAGGGCGACCAGCAGGAACAGCGTGCGTACGAGCTTGCGGCGGTTCATCGCGACGTGCGCACCGGCTCCGGCGGCTGCGGAAGCGCCGCGCCGAGCGGACGGCGGGGCGTCTTGGTGGCCACCCACAGATAGGTGGGGACGACCGGCAGCAGTGCCCGCAGCGCCGGGCGCGGCGTGCGCTCCAGCGTGGCCTTGGCGGCGCGGCCCACGGCGCCGGGGAACAGCTCGCCCCCCGCGAACCGCTCGGGCGCGGCCAGCACCGGGAACGTGTAGTCCCACACGTGGAAGTCCACGAGCATCCGCCGCAACCCCGGGCGGGTGCGGAAGCGCTCGTAGTAGTGGTCGGCCCGGCCGGAAGCCCGCACGTACCGGTCGGCCGCGGCGGGCGGCAGGTACGACAGGAAGGGCAGCTTGTAGTGCGGCTCCATCACGCCGAGCCGGTTGCCCAGGCCGAGGTAGAGCACGCCGTCGTCGGACAGCACCCGGTGCATGTCGGCGATCACGGCGTCGGGGTCCACGACGTGCTCGTAGATGTGGTTGAAGACCAGCACGTCGACCGACCCGTCCGGCAGCGGCAGCCGGGAGCCGTCCGCGCAGACGAACCCGACCCGGGATCCGAAGCGGTCGGCCGCCCTGCGCAGCCCGGGGACGTCGATGTCGAGCCCGAGCGTGCGGCGCGCGCCCGCGGCGGCCAGTTCGTCGGCGATGAACCCGGCCGAGCACCCCACGTCGCCGACGGTCAGCCCGGACAACGCCTCCTCGGGCTTGCCGGCGTCCCTGCCGAGGAAGTGCGCGAGCACCGCGATGATCTTCGCGGCCTTGCGGCGGCGCTTCTCCTCGTCGAGCATCGCGCCCTGGAACTCGGAGTACTCCAGCTGGGCCGCGCGTTCCCCGCTCACCGGTCGATCACCCTCGCGTCCTGACGGTCGTCCACGCTGCCCAACAGTACCCGTGCCCGCCCCACCCCCGTCGCCGATCAACCCACCCTGTGGACAACCCGCGCGGCGGACCTACCCGCGGGTAGCGTCAGGCCGTACCCTGTGCCCGTGCCGCGCCTGCCGAACCGCCTGCGCTCCGGCCCGCTGCCGCGCGTGCTGCTCGCCCTGGCCGCCCTCGCCTTCCTGGCGTACGGCCTGGCCCGGAACGGGACGGAGACCTGGGCCGCCCTGGAGCGGCTGTCGTGGTGGTCGCTCGGGGCCTCGTTCCTGGCCGTGCTCGCCGGGCTGGCCTTCATGCTGGTCGCCTGGCGCGACATCCTCGCCGGGCTCGGCTCCCCGCTGCCGCTGCGCGTGGCCGCGCGGGTGCTGTTCGTCGGCCAACTCGGCAAGTACATCCCCGGCGCGGTCTGGGCGTTCGCCGCGATGATGGAACTCGCGCGCGACCACGGGGCGCCGCCCCGGCGGACGTTCGGCGCCACCGCACTCGGGCTGGTGACCTCGCTGGGCTGCGCGCTCGCCCTCACCGCGGCCACGCTGTCGGGGCAGATCGCGCGGGAGGCGTGGTGGCTGCTCGCGCTGGTCCCGCTCATCCTCGTCGGCCTCCACCCGCGCATCCTGGCCTGGGGCCTCAACCTCGCCCTCCGCGTCGCCCGCCGGGACCCGCTCGACCGGGTGCCGAGCGGGGCGGACATGACCAGGGCCGCCGCGTGGACGATGGCGGGCTGGCTCGTGTACGGCGTGCACCTGTGGGCGCTGGTGGGCGGCCTGCGACCCGGCGGCGTGTCCCTCTACGCGATCGCGGCCGGGGCGTACGCGCTGGCCTGGTCCACCGGCATCCTCACGGTCGTGGTCCCGGCCGGGATCGGCGTGCGAGAGGGCGCGATGGTCGTGGCGCTCGCCCCGCTGCTCGACACGCCCAGCGCCCTGGTGGTCGCCGTGGTGTCCCGGGTGATGTTCACCCTCGCCGACGTCACCTGGGCCGGCCTCGGCCTCCTCCTCGCCCGCGGGGTCCGCGCCGAAGCGCCGGGCGACCTCTCCGCCCGCGCCCGGTGAGCCGCCCGCGCCCAGTGAGCCGCACGGCCCCGCTGAACGGCTCGGCCCCCAGCGGCGCCCCCGCTGAACGCCCCCGCTGAGCAGGCTTCGCGGCCCGGCCCCGAGCCGCCTGCTGGCTCAGTCGCGACGAGTCCCCTGGCCGCTCTCAGGCCGGCGGCGCGGCGGCGAGCAGGGTGTCCAGGTACACGGCCCAGTGCGGCTCCGGATCGACGGGCGCGACGCCCGCCCGCAGCCGTTCCGGGGTGCCGGGCTCGTAGAACCTCTTGATCGCCTCGGCCAGCGCCCCGGCCGAGCCCGGCTCCACCAGCAGGCCGTCCACGCCGTCGCGCACGTTGTCCGGCAGCGCCCCGACCCGGGTGGCGATCA
The DNA here is from genome assembly GCF_014161385.1 of Microbispora sp. H10670. Lineage (NCBI taxonomy): Bacteria > Bacillati > Actinomycetota > Actinomycetes > Streptosporangiales > Streptosporangiaceae > Microbispora > Microbispora sp. H10670. Next base: position 81,531 of record NZ_JABBWW010000022.1, read on the forward strand.
CCGGCACTCCGTGCTCGTGCCCGAGCCAGACGTTCTGGCTGGCCGTCGCCGAACGGTAGGGCAGCACCAGCGCGTCCGCCTCGGCGAACAGCCCCGGCACGTCGTCGGCCGCCACGTACCCCGGCCGCAGGTCGACCCGTCCGGCCAGGCCGAGGCGGCCGATCAGGGCGCGGGTCTCCTCCAGACCGCCCCAGAACTCGCCCGCCACGGTCAGCCGCACGTCCGGCACCTGCGCGAGCGCCTCCAGCAGCAGGTCGAGCCCCTTGTACGGCCGGACGATGCCGAAGAAGAGCAGCCTTCCGTACGGCTCGCGGCCCTCGCCGGTCCGGGCGCCGCGCGCGGGCAGGTGCGGCGCGAGCGCGGCCACCCGCACCGGCGCCGCGGTGAGCCCGCGGGCGAGGTCCGCCTGCTGCTCCGAATGCGCGAGCACGCCGTCCACCCGGCGCAGCAGCGCCTTCACCAGCGGCCGGTCGTACGGCTTGCTCTCGTGCGGCAGCACGTTGTGACACAGTGCGACGACCCGGGCCCGACGGCGCAGGCCGTACAGGATTCCCAGGTAGGCGGGCACCTGCACCGGGCTGAGCACGGCGAGCACGACGAGGTCGGCCCCGCGCAGCCGCCGCCCGCAGGCGACCCAGCCGTCCGGCCTGCGCCAGTCGAGGTCACGGCGGGTGCCGGGGTACGGCTCGCCCTCCGGGCTGTCGATCGTCTGCTGCCCGGGATACAGGAAGGACGGGTACTGCGCCCGCCACGACTCGATGACGACGTCGTGCCCGGCCGCCCGCAGCCGGTGGGCCAGTTCGGTGGTGTGCTGCGCACCGCCGCCCTTGTACGGATACGTCGGGCCGACGATCGCGATCCTCAAACGTCACCCCTGGATCGCACGATCAGGTCGGCGAGCAACGCCACCGCCCCGATCAGCATGCCGGACAGGAAGGTCACGACGGTGTTGCTGGTGAGGTAGAAGGCCAGGTGGCTGATCATGTCGTACACGCCCTTGACCAGGCCGATGCCGACCAGCCAGAGCGCGGGCGGCATCAGCACCTTGAGCGGGTTGAAGTACATGATCATCCGCAGCACCTGCAGGATGTAGCGGTAGGCGTCGGAGACGAAGTTGAACTTCGACTTCCCGGCCCGCTTCGCGTACTCGATGGGCAGGTAGTAGACGTCGTGCTGGTTCGACATGAACGCCAGCGTGATCGTCGTGACGCAGGAGAAGCCGGGGGGCAGCAGCCGCAGGTACGGCTTGGCCACCGACCTGCGGAAGGCCCGCAGGCCCGAGTTGAGGTCGGGGATCTTCTGCCCGGCCAGCCGCTCGGCGACCTTGCGGATGAACCACTTCGCGGGCACCCGCAGGAACTTGTGCGAGCCCTCCTCGGTGGTCCGCGCGCCCACGACCTGGTCGATCGTCTGGTCCTTCTCCAGGATCTGGACCAGCTCGGGGATGCGCTCGTTCGGGTAGCTCATGTCGGCGTCGGTCCACACGACGATCTCGCCGCGCGCCTCCTGGCTGCCGATCCGCCGTACGGTGCCCGACCCGCCGTTGCGGTGGAACGCCCTGATCCGCATGTTCGGGAAGCGCGGCGCGGCCTCCTGCAGCCGCGCGAGCGTCTCGTCCGTGGAGCAGTCGTCCACGGCCAGCAGTTCGTACGTGTAACCGCTGGCGTCCATCGCGGCGGAGATACGCTCGACCTCGTCGACGACGTGGTCCTGCTCGTTGTAACAGGGCAGGACAATCGTGACGTACGGTGTCTGTGCGGGAGTCACGGCGCTTCCAGAGGTCTCGGGCGTGGTCACGTCCGGCAAGGGTACTCTCCCCCGCCAAGTGACGGTCTCACTTCGAATCGCTCGGCCTCGGGGCCGGAGGGCGGTTCCTCGGTCACACGGGAGTCCACACGCCGAACCCTGGATCTATCCGGTGGGAACGGTCGTCCAGACGTCGATGCCGAGCGACCAGGTGCCGTTGGGCGCGTCGGCCAGCGACCGCTCGTCCTGCCGGGTGCGCAGGCTCATCACCCGGCTCGCCGGGCCGTACACCATGAGCTGTTCGGGCTCGGCCGCGAGCAGCACGGGCACCCGGCCGGTACGCCGGACGGCTCCCGCGAGGCGCAGCACGTCGGCGGGGCGCGGCACGTCGGAGCCCTGGGGGTAGCCGACCCGGGCCACCGGCAGGCCGCACTCGCCCCGCACGACCTGCGTGAGGCGGTCGCCCGTGACCCGTTCCACGATCAGCACCGAGGCGTCCTTCGGCAGCGCGCCGCACAGGCCCGCCACCGCCGCGGCCTCGCCCCGGTTGACCGGCGTGAACGCCGTCCCGATCGAGGTGATCGCGGGAGGCACGACGAGCAGCAGCGCTCCCGCCGCGGCGGCCGCCCGCGAGCGCCACGGCCGGGCGGCGAACCACCCGAACGGCCCTGCGGGCTCGCCCGCGAACCGCTCCCGCAGCCGTCCGGAGAGCCAGCGGAGCCCCCAGACGGCCAGGAGCACCAGGCCGGGGATGACGACCGGCACCAGCCTGCGGGAGGCGAAGGGGTGGTCGGGGGTGATCGCGGGACGCCAGAGCGTCGTCACCGTCGTCCAGCCGATCACGGCGAGGGGCAGCAGCCAGGCGAACTCGCGCCCCCTGACCAGGCGGTGGGCGAGCACCGCCGCCGCGACGGTCGCGAGCACGACGACGGGAACGCCGACGTACCAGAACAGCCAGTCGAGGGAGTGTTCGTAGTACAGCCGTGAGCCGTCGGGCGCCAGGCCGTTGGCGATCTGCGTCTTCTCGATGAACTCCGACGTGAGCCGGTCCTCGGGCGTGACCGCGACGCGCCGCACGGTCTGCACCCACGGCCGTACGGCGAAGCCCGCCATGACCAGCACGACGAGGGCCGCCGCGGCCCCGGGCAGCCACCGGGCACGGGGGACGGACGACCCCGTACGCGACGCGAGCCACGGAGCGAGAGCGGCGCCGGCGGCCGTGAGGACCACGACGACGGCGCAGATCGCCAGGAGGGGCTTGAGCGAACCGGACAGATAGGCGAGATAGGGCCGGGCGAGGACGTAGCCATCCGCGAAGCCCCACGTCGCGCCGACGGCCAGGCCCAGCAGGAGGGGCACGCCGAGCCGGCCCTCCGCCCTCCGGTTCCCGGTGATCCTGGCGAGCGCGACCAGCACCCCGGCGAGGACCAGGACGGGCAGCACGTCACGCAGGCCGTCGATGCGGACCAGCAGCGCCAGGCCGAACGACAGCCCCGCGAGCGCGGCGGGCACGAAGCCCGGATTCGGCCGCCCCGCGGGCGCGGCCGGCTCTTCGTCAGGCTCCGGCTCCGGGCGGGAGGGCGTGGCCCGGAGCCGGGTCCGCGCGTCGAGCAGCAGGTTCATCCCGCCGAACAGCAGGATCAGGGAGGGGATCTCGCTGAAGGTGGTCCGGGACGTGTAGAGGACCGGCAGGCTGACCGCGAAGACGAGGGCGGCCAGGGGTGCCGAGCGCGGGCCCGCGAGCCGCGCCGCGGTCCCCGCGACGGTGAGCACCGCGAGCACGCCCAGCACGGGCGGCACGAGCAGCAGGCCGGGCTCACCGCCCAGCCAGTGGCCGATCGCGTGGATCATGGGCGGCCCGGCCATGAACTGGGGGACGATCCCGCCGTCGACCAGGTAGAAGCCCATGCTGCCGAAGCGCAGGGCGGGATCGGGGCCGCCGAAGTCGCCCACCGGGATCGGCAGCGACCCGTGCCGGGCCAGCCAGACGGCGTACTGCGCGTACGTCGCCGGATCTCGCCGGACGATCAGTTGCTCGCCGTGCAGGAACCCGTTGAGGACCCCCGACCCGAGGGCCACGGCGAGGACGGCCGCCGTCGCCCATCGGTGCGCCGTCACGGCCCCCGGGAGGCGACGCAGGCCGTACGCGCACAGCAGGACGGCCGCTCCACCGCCCAGCAGCGTCATCGGCAGCGGCCGGAACCAGCCGAGCAGCAGCAGCGGCAGCCCGGCGAGCAGCCATCCGCACAGCGCGAGCGCGGGCACGACGGAGACGGCCGCGAGCACCCTGCCCGCCGCCCTCCCTGCCACCCCGTCGGCCGCCTTGCCCGCCACCCCGTCCACGGGACCGCCACCCGGCAGCCGCGTACGCCCACGACTGTTCGCTGGAATGCAGCCGAGACTATCGGTCCGCCCCGGCACACGCCCTCTCCCGGCCGTCCCCCCACCACACGCGTCGCCGTCGTCCACAGACACGACTGCGGCGCACAGAGCTGTTGACGCGTCGAAGAGCTACGGCCACGGGTTCCCGGAGAGGCGGAGATCCGCCTGCTGTTCGTCTTCGACCCCACGCGGGAGGCGATCGTGCTGGTCGCCGGTGACAAGGCAGGGGAGTGGAACCGGTGGTATCGCACAGCGATCCCGTTGGCTGAGGCACGGTACGCCGCATACCGTGCCGAGAAGGAGAAGGAGGAACGGGGATGAGCGAGTTCGTGAAGTGGTCGGACACCAAGGCCAAGATCCGCGAGATCGCCCCTGATTGGGACTCCCCCGAGCGGGTGGCGGCTCGGGAGGCCAGCCGCGAAGAGTTGCGGGCAGAGTTGCGCGGTGCCCAGCTCGCCGAGATGCGCAAGCGCCTGGGCATCTCCCAGAAGCTCCTCGCCGAACGCATGGGCATTTCTCAGGCGCGTGTGTCCCAGATCGAGCACGGCCAGATCGGTGGGCTGGACACGTTGCGTGCCTATGTCGTCGCGTTGGGCGGCACACTGGACGTCGTGGCCGACTTCGGCGATCACACCGTGAAGGTGGCCTGAACCGTGCACTGCGACTGGTAAAACGTGTGATCCAGGAGGGCGCGACGCCGTTCCGCTCCGCTGCGCGCGCTGGTCCGCGCTGAGGCCCGAGCACTGCGGGCGACTCCGGTAGCGTACGCCGGGAAGCGGGCAGGGGGGCGAGTGCAGGTGTCGGACAGCGGGAGCGGGTCTCCCGCGCGGGGGCGGCTCCCCAGGCAGCCGCTCCCCGCGGAACCGCTCCCGAGCGGACGAGAGGAATCGCCGCCCGGCGATCCGTACGTGAGCGAACCGCGCGTGGGCGAACCGCACGTAAGCGAAGCTGGCGTGAGCGAAGCGGGCGTGAGCGGGGCGCTACGAGAGGAACCGCTCTCGGGCGAACCGGCCGAGTCGCTCACAGCCGACGCGAGCACAGCGGGCGTGAGCGGACCGCTCCGGGGCGAACCGGCTGAATCGCTGCCCGGCGCAGTAGGCGTGAACGAGGCGTTCTGGGGTGAGGAGCGTCCGGGGTGGGGTGAGGAGCGTCCGGGGTGGGGTGAGCGGCTCCGGCGCTGGGGGCGCGGGCGGCTGGCCCCCCGGGACCCGGTGCGTCCGATGGCATGGGCGCGCGAGGACCTCCCGGGATGGGCGCGCCGGCACCGGTGGTTCCTCGGGGTTTTCGGGCTGGGTGCGCTGCTGCGGCTGGTGACCGTGCTCGGCTACCGGCCCGCGCTGTGGTTCCCCGACTCCTACACGTACGTGGTCACCGCGATGCGGCCGAGGCCGGACCTCGTCCGGCCGGCGGGCTACTCGATGTTCCTGCGGCTGTTCGAGGCGTTCCACAGCTTCGCCCTGGTCGTGACCGTCCAGCACGTGCTGGGGCTGCTCGCCGGCGTGATGGTCTACGTGACCGTCCTGCGGCGCGGAGGCCGCGCGTGGGCCGCCGTCCTGGCCTGTGCGCCGGTGCTGCTCGACGCCTACCAGATCGAGCTGGAGCACCTGCTCGTCTCCGACTCGCTGTTCACGTTCCTGCTCGTCTCGGCGGTGTGCCTGGCGATGCGCCGGCGGCTGACGTCACGTGCGTCCGCCGCGCTCGGCCTCCTGCTGGCCGCCGCCACGCTGACCAGGACCGTGGGGCTCCCGCTGATCGCCGTCTTCGCGCTGTTCCTGCTCGCGTACGGCATGCGGCGGGCGGGCGCCGCGGCGGGGACCACAGCGGAGACCACGGCGGGGACCGAAGGAACGGCGCGGCCGAGCACGGTACGGCCGGGCAGGGTGGTGGCCGCTATCGTCCTGCCCTTCCTGGTGACCGCGCTCGTGCCGGTCGCCGCGTACGCGGGCTGGTTCTACGCGAGCCACCAGCGGCTCGGGATCATCGGCTCGAACGGCGTCTTCCTCTACGCCCGGACGATGTCGTTCGCCGACTGCGCGGTGATGGACCCGCCGGCCGACCTCGCCGTGCTGTGCGATCCCCGCCCGCCCGCGTCCCGCCCGGTGTCCCAGGAGTACATCTGGGACGCCGCGTCTCCCCTGGTCCGGCTGCCCGGCATCACGTTCACCAAGGAGACCGACACGCTGGCCGGGAGGTTCGCCTCGCTCGCGATCCGCAGCCAGCCGCTCGACTACCTCCGTACGACCCTGACCGAGCTGGGCCGGTCGTTCACGCCCGGACGGCCCGTCTACCCCGACGCCGACACCTACGGCTACTACCGTTTTCCCGCGACCGTGCCGCCGCCGCCCGGCCGGTATCCCGCGCTGGTGGGCAAGGAGTTCGCCCGGCGCTACGAGCAGGGGCCGCTCACCGTCCGCATCTCCGAGCCGCTCGCGGGCTGGATGCGGGGCTACCAGCGGGTGGCGTGGCTGCCCGGGGCGGCGCTGCTGGCCGTCCTCCTGGTGCCGCCCGCCGCATGGACGGCGAGGCGGGCGACGGCGGCCCGAAGGGCTCCGGGCGCCCCGGAACCCGGGGGCTGGGGGCTCGCCTGGGCCACGGCCTGGGCGCTGCTGCTCGTTCCCGCCGCGACGGCGCAGTTCGACTACCGCTACACGCTGCCCGCGGTGCCGCTCGCCTGCCTGGCCGCCGCGCTGGCCGTCACACGTCCGGCCGCCTCGGCTGCCCCGCCGGCATCGCGAGGCCGCCGCGAGGGCGCGTGAACGGCCACCCCCTCGGAAGCGCCGCCAGGATGTTGTGACCTGCTCGAACAGCTTCGGGAACACCAAATCGGGGTAAAGACAAACTGATTCTGATACCCAAAATGTCGGTGTTTAGTATGCTCTGGCCCTGGATCATGGGGGGCAGTGGCGCGGCGCAGGCCGGGCCTGGATCCTCCCAATCGTGGCGCCCGCAGGCTCTCCCGTGACCTACGCTCGGAGCGCGCCCTGTGATCGCCAGGCAAGGAGGACAAGTGTGCGAGCGAAACGTTGACCCTGTCCGCCTCTCGCCCACTCGTCCGGCCGCTTCCTGGGCGGGCCCGAGGTGAGCGAGCGCAGGCGCGTCAACCCGCCCGCCGGGCCTCCTTCTCCCGCCTCCGCCGACCAGAGGGTCTGGGGTCCCCCCGGCGACGGCTCGTACGGCGGCGCCTTCCATCCGCCGGCGCGTGACGGCCGGACGGCGGCGGCTCCCGTGCCCGCCGGGTACGCCGACCTGCCGGCCGACCCCGCGGGCTACGCGGACATGCCGCGCGGGCGCAGGCGGCAGCAGGACGGCCTTCCTCCCGACGCGCAGGAGGGCGGCCGTGGACGCCGCCGCTCCGGCCAGCGTCCCGAGCCCCGTCACGAACCGGGTAACGGCCCCGGTTATGGGCCGGGTCATCAGCCCGGCTACGAGGCCGGTTACCAGCCTGGTCACGAACCCGTACGCGAGACCCGCCGCCCCGCCGGTGACGGCCACGAGAGCGAGCCGTCCGGGCGGCGGGGCCGCAGGCGCGGCGACGAGGAGACCGCTTACGGCGCCTCCCCCGCCGGACCCGGCGGACCCGGGCCAGGGCCAGGCGGACCCGGCGGACCCGGCGAACACGCCGGCCGCAGACGGCGCGAGTCCGGCGGCGACCGTGGACGTCGTGGCTCGGGCGGCGACGGCCTGCCCCCGGACGACGAGCCACCCCGGCGACGCGGGCCGGGCGGCGGCCGGTCGCGCCTGAGCATCGCCGGCTGGATCAGCATCGCGATGACCTGCGTGCTGGTGATCGGCACGCTGACGGCCTACAAGGTCTACCGGAGCACGCTCGGCCTGATCAACAGGGGCGCGTCCACCGACGAGCTCGACAAGAACCGCCCCGTGAGCCCGACCGGTGCGATCAACGTGCTGCTCGTCGGCTCGGACACCCGCGCGGGCGACAACAAGAGGTACGGCCAGCACCTGGTCAACGACGGCGAGCGCACCGACACGATCATGCTGCTGCACGTGTCGCCCAACCGGGACGCGGCGACGCTGCTGAGCTTCCCCCGCGACTCGATGGTGCTGATCCCCGCCTGCTACTCCCGCAACAAGACGCTGATCCCCGCGCACACGGGGATGATCAACTCCGCGTTCTCCGACGGCGGGATGATCTGCACCCGCCGCACGATCGAGAGCCTCACCAACATCCGCATCGACCACTTCATGAAGGTGGACTTCACCGGCTTCAAGAACATCGTCAACGCGCTCGGCGGCATCCAGATCTGCCTGCCGCAGGCGGTCAACGACAAGAGCTCGAAGCTCACACTTCCCGCCGGCAAGCAGGTCGTGATGGGTGAGGCCGCGCTGGGCTACGTACGGCTGCGGCACATCGGCGACGGCAGCGACATCTCCCGCATCAAGCGCCAGCAGGTCTTCATCTCCCAGGTGGTGAAGAAGGCGACCAGCAGCGCGCTGCTCAGGGACGTGGGCAAGCTGCAGAAGTTCATCGCCGCCGCGGCGCGGTCCGTCACGATGGACGACGCGCTCAACACCGAGGAGCTCATCAAGATCGCGACGAGCGCGCAGAAGCTCTCGGCCAAGGGCTTCAAGGCCACCACGGTCCCGTGGGAGCCGTACGCGGCCGACAAGAACCGCGTGCAGTGGAAGCAGCCGGCCGCCGGCAACCTGTTCCGGGCCATCGCGAACGACACCGAGGTGACGCCCACCGCCTCCGCGAGCCCGGCCGCGTCCGCCGCCGCCTCGCCGAGCGGCCCGGTGGTCACCAAGCCGCAGCAGGTCAAGGTGCAGGTGTTCAACGGCACCAACAGGTCCGGCCTGGCCAAGGAGGTCGCCGAGGAGCTCACCGGGCTCGGCTTCAACGTCGTCGGCGTCGGCGACGCGAAGAAGCCCGACGGCAGCGACCAGCCCAAGACCATGGTCCGCTACACCGGCCAGGGCTGGAACTACTCCAAGATCCTGATCGGCAAGCTGCTCAACCCCGTCTCCCCGGAGACGGGCAAGGCGGCGACCGGGCCGGTCACGCCGTTCACCCCGGCGTCGCCGCCGCCGGACGCGCCCACGGGCCGGGTGCGCGGGCCGATCGTCCAGCTGGTGATCGGCGCCGACTGGAAGGGCGTGCGGATTCCCCTCCAGGTCGGGGACAACGCGGTCACCTCCGACACCGACATCTGCTCCAGCTAGGAACGGCCGCGGAGGGCCGGACGCGACGGATACACGTGGGTTACGTCCGGCCCCCGGGGCGACACAGGTGTCCAAGAACGTTAGGGTGGTGATCTGGCGAACGCGCCCCGTTCGCCCGTTCGGCTGATGCGCCGGGGCGCCTTCGCTAGTGTCCGAAAGGACGCGGTGCACGCCTCGGGTGCCCCTGAGGCGTGGCCGTCCCCCGAGCCTCCCCCGACAGATAGCTGAGCGTTTCTCCGTGAGTGACACCCGCCGTCATCCCCCGGTTCCCGGTTCCCCGCCAGGCGTCGACGACGACGCCGAAGAGGCCCCAACCGGAGTGATAGGCCGCATCACCGGAGACTGGCCCGCTCCGGACGGCGGTCCGGCCCGCCGGGACCCGTCGGCCGCGGGCGCTCCGGAGCAGGGACCCCACGCGGACCGGACCGGTGCGCCGCTTCACGGCCGCCACGAGGGCGGCTTCCCGGGCTCGCGCCCGGAGGGCGATCCCGATCTGCCCGTGCGCGGCCGCCACGAGGACGGTCAGCCGGGAGACGCGCCGCCGCGGGCGCAGCAGGGTGCGGGAGGCGCCGCTCCCTCGGGCCAGGCGCCGTACGAGAAGCAGCCCCTGCCCGTACGCAAGCCGCGCAGGCCGGGGGCCGCCCGGCTGGGCGCGCCGCCCCCCGAGTCCGCGCCCTCTGCCCCGGGCTTCGACTACTTCTCCGCCGGCCGGGGACAGAGCGGACCCGGCCGGGGGCAGAGCGGGCCCGGCCGCCGGCCTCTCGCGTCCGGCCCGGACGCCCCCGCACCCGTCGCCGGCGAGGCTCCCGCCTTCCCCGCACCGGCCTTCGGCGGCGGCGAGACCGAGGTCTTCGGAGCTCCGCCCGGCCCCGCTTCCCCGCCTCCGGCCTTTCCCGCGCCGGCCTTCGGCAGTGGCGAAACCGACGTCTTCGGGACACCGCCGGCGCCCGCTTTTCCCGCATCGGCCTTCCCCACGCCGGCCTTCGGCGGCGCCCAGACCGGTCCTGAGACCGGTCCCGAGGCCGGCTCCGACATGTCCGTGAACCCGTTCCTGGACACCCCGCCGACCGGCACCGCCGCGCCCTCCTCGCCGCCGGACGATCCCTTCGGCGCGCCGCCGTTCCCGCAGCGGACCGCGTCCGGCGGGCGCGGCGAGCGGCCGTTCACGGACGACGACCCGCCCACCGCCTTCCAGGCGCCGCTCACCGACTTCCGGACGCCTCCCACCGCCGCCCAGGCGGCGCCCGCCGCCTTCCAGGCCGCGCCCGTGCCGGAGGCCCCGGCGGCCCCGCCGTGGCCCGGCCCGGAGGGCGACCCGGGTGACTGGGACCCCTGGCGGCGCGCCCAGGACGGCGGCGTGCCGGACCCCCGTCAGACGGGCCCGCTCGGCAGGCCGCTGCGCGCTCCGCTGCCCGCCTGGGCCGAGGCGCCCAGCCGGTCCGCCGACCCGTTCGCCGACCCCTTCGCCCGGCGTACGGACCGGCAGGACGGGATGGAGGGCGGCGAGCCCGGGCAGGAGCCCGCGCCCCGGGCCAGGAAGCCGCGCGATCCCTACCTGGACAACGTGAAGTTCGTCGGCATCGCCATGGTGCCGATCGGGCACGCGCTGGTCCCGACGCTCGCGGCCGACTCGTCCCGGGCGGCGTACTTGTTCATCTACGTCTTCCACATGCCGCTGTTCGTCATCATCAGCGGCTACCTGTCCAGGAACTTCTGGAACTCCAACGCCAAGACCAACAAACTGGTCGACACGTTCCTCGTGCCGTACGTGATCGTCGAGGTGGGCTACGCCCTGCTGCGCACCGCCTTCGGGCACAAGTTCAGCATCACGATCATGGATCCGGCGTGGTTGAACTGGTATCTGCTGGCGCTGTTGTTCTGGCGGCTGTCCACACCGGTGTGGAAGCGCATGCGCTACCCGTTCGTCATCTCGATCGCGGTGTACCTCTTCGCCGGGTTCTCCGAGCTGACCGGCGACTTCAGCATGGACCGGTTCTTCGGCCTGCTGCCGTTCTTCGTGCTCGGCCTCGTGCTCAAGCCGGAGGTCTTCGACTTCCTCAAGCAGCGCTGGGTGCGGGTGCTGTCGGTGCTCGTCCTGCTCGGCGCGGCGGGCGTGGCCGTCTTCCTCGTGAAGAACTACTCCGTCAAGCTCGGGCCGATCTACTACAAGAACAGCTTCAAGGACCTCCACCTGGTGTGGTGGAAGGGCATGGCCCTGCGTACGGGCCTGCTCGTGGCCGCGCTGGCCATGTCGGCGGCGGTGATGTCGCTGGTCCCCCGGCGGCAGACGTGGTTCACCGACCTCGGCACCCGCACGCTCTACTGCTACCTGCTGCACGGCGTGCCCGTCATGATCGCCAAGGAGATGGGCTGGCTCGACGTGCCCTGGCTGTACGGCCCGCTCGGGGTGGCGGCCATCGCGTGCTCGAGCTTCGCCCTGGCCATCCTGCTGTGCCTGCCGGTGACCCGCACCGCGTTCAAGTGGCTGCTGGAGCCCCGGCTCACCTGGCTCTACCGCAGGCCGAGCGTGCAGGCGAAGTAGCGCCCGCACGGGAAGTTCAACCGCATTTCGGGGAGGGTTCACCCGAGGCATCCGGTCATTTCGGACTGCGCGGCCAGCCTCCCTGTATGAGGGTATGTGTCGCCACGACCGTGCATCACCCGGAGGACGCGCGGATCACCCACCGGCAGATCCGGGCGCTGCTCGACGCGGGGCACGAGGTGACCTTCGTCGCGCCGTTCACGCACTGCAACGTGACTCCTTCGCCGGGGATCCGGGCCGTCGACGTGCCCCGGGCGGTGGGCCTGCACCGGAGCAGGGCGCTGCGGGCCTCCTCCTCGGCCCTGCGCAGGGCCACGCGGGACGCCGACCTGCTGCTCGTCCACGACATCGAGCTGCTGCTCACCCTGCCGCGCAGGAGGCCGCCCACGGTCTGGGACGTCCACGAGGACACGATCGCGGCGCTGGACGCCAAGTCGTACCTACCGGGACCGCTGCGCGGCGTCCTGCCGCCGCTGATCCGGGCGATCGAGAGCCGGGCGGAGCGCCGCCTCCACCTGATCCTCGCCGAGGAGGCCTACCGGGCGCGCTTCCCCGGCCCGCACCCCGTGGTGCCCAACCACACGTACGTGCCGCCGACGCCGCCTCCGCCGCCCGGCGACTCCCGCGTCGTCTACGTCGGGCACATCTCCGCGGCGCGGGGCGCCGCCGAGATGATCGAGGTCGCCCGGCGGCTGCGCCCGTACGGCATCCGCCTGGACCTGATCGGGCCGGCCGACGCCGCGGTCCGCCCGATGCTGCGCGACGCGCAGCGCGAGGGCGTGCTCGACTGGTTCGGGTACGTCCCCAACCGGCACGCCCTGCGGATGGCCGAGGGCGCCCTGGCCGGGCTGTCCCTCCTGCACGACCTGCCGAACTACCGGCAGTCGACACCCACGAAGATCATCGAGTACATGGCGCGTGGCATCCCCGTCGTGACGACCCCGCTGCCGAATGCGGCGTCCCTGGTGGGACGGGTCGACTGCGGCACGATCGTCCCCTTCGGCGAGGCCGGCGCGGCGTCCGGCACCGTCGCGGACCCGGTGGCCGGCGCGGCGTCCGACTCGGCGTCCGACTCGGTGGCCGATGCGGTGGTGCGGGCGGTGCTGCGCCTGCGCGACGACCCCGAGCGGCGGGCCGAGATGGGCGCCCGGGGGTACGTCGAGGCGCTCAACCACTACCACTGGCCCGCGGTGGCCGGGGACTTCGTCGCCCTGCTGGAGCGGTGGGCCGAGGCCCCCGGCCCCGTCTCCGCCCTGTCTCCCGGCCGCACGGTCCCCGCCTGACGGGCCGGCTCCGGCCTCATTCCTCACCGAGCTCCCGGCGGCGGCGTTCGAGGAAGGAGCGCTCGGCGGCGTTGCCGCTGCGGGCGGCCGCCGCCTCGTACGCGCGGGCCGCCTCCCCGGTGCGGCCGAGCCGTCGCAACAGATCGGCCCGTACGGCGTGGAAGACGTGGTAGCCGCCCAGGTCCAGGGGTTCCAGGAGGGCGAGGGCCGCGCGGGGACCGTCGAGCTCGGCCACCACGACCGCGCGGTTCAGCGCGGCCTCCGCACACAGATCCTCGCGGACCAGCCGGTCGCCCGCGCTCGCCGTGTGCCCCTCGTTGAAGATCAGGTAGACGACGGCCAGCACGGCCCGGAGGCGGTCCGGCAGGTCGGCCTCGCGCGGGACCCGGTACGGGATCCCGGCGTCGCGGATCTTGGCCTTGGCCCGCACCAGCCGCTGGGCCATGGCGGGCTCCGCGACCAGGAACGCCCGCGCGATCTCGGCCGTGGTGAGCCCGCCCAGCAGGCGCAGCGTCAGCGCCACCCGGGCGGTGGGAGCGAGCGCGGGATGACAGCAGGTGAAGATCAGCCGGAGCCGGTCGTCGTGCACCGCGCCCTCCTCGTCCGGTTCGTCGTGGTGGTGCGACAGGGCGGCCCGCACCTGCCTGTCCTCCCGCGTGGCCTCCCGCCGGAAGCGGTCGATCATCCGGTTGCGGGCGGTCGTGATGATCCATCCGGCCGGGCGCGGCGGAGTTCCGTCCCGCGGCCAGCGCCGCGCCGCCTCCGCGAAGGCGTCCTGGACCGCTTCCTCGGCGAGGTCGATGTCGCCGAAGTGGCGGACCAGGACCGCGACGGCGCGGCCGTACTCCTCGCGGAACACCCGTTCCACGTCGGGAAGCCCCGTCATCGCCCTCGCCCCGGCGGAGGGCCGACGCGGGCCCGCGCGCCGCACGGCATGTCAGACACCGCCGTCGTCGTCCCCCACGACGTGCGCGAACGGACGCACCTCGATCGGAAGCGTGGTCGCCCGCGCGAGCCTGCGGCCCCACTCCAGCGCCTCGTCGAGGTCGGACGCCCTGATGATCGTCAGGCCGCCGACGTGCTCCTTGCCCTCGGTGTACGGACCGTCGGTGACGAGTTCCTCGCTGTCGCGCGCCCGGACCACCGTCGCCGTGTCCGGGGCGTGCAGCCCACCGCTGAAGACCCACGCCCCCGCGGCCCGCAGGTCCTCGTTGAGCACCGCCAGCTCCCGCATGATCGGGTCCAGGACCTCCGGCGGGGGCGTACCGCCGCCGGGCTGCCGGATGCTCAGCAGATAGTGCCTCATGGTCTTCCGTACCTCCTCTGGCGGGCAGGCGGGGCGCCGGCCCTCACCCTCTATACGATCGGCCTCCCCGCGCATCGACATCCGATCTGGGACAACCTTGCCGCCGTACGACTGTCCTCCGGCGGCCGGGCTTGCTGTACTGGAGGCATGGCAAGCCATGTCGTGCAGGGGCGCCGGGTCGAGATGCCGGTGGAGGTCCGCGACGCCTCGATGTGCCTCGCCGCCTATCTGGTGCGGGCCGACGCCGCCCGTGCGGTCCTCGCGTACTCCGGGATGGACGTCACCGAGGTGCTGCCCGGCAAGGCCATGTGCATGCTGGCGTTCGTCCGCTACCACGACTCCGACCTCGGCTCCTACGACGAGTTCGGCGTGATGTTCCTCGTACGGCCGGCCGGTGCGGGCGCCCCGCCGAGGCGCGGGCTGCTCGCCGGTCTGAAGGACCTGCGCGGGGCGGGGTCGGGGGCGTTCGTCCACTGGCTCCCGGTCGACCAGGGCTTCACGATGGAGGCGGGCCGGAGCATCTGGGGCTTCCCGAAGGAACTGGCCGACGTCGACCTGCGGCTCGGCTCGCCGTACAAGCGGTGCGTGCTGCGCAGGGACGGCCGGATGGTCGTCGACCTGCTGGTCAGGCCGGGGATGCCGGCCGCCCCGGCGCCGCTGGTCGGGAAGTCCGTCGCGGTGCCGGACGCCTACACCCACCTCGACGGGGTGACCCGGCGCGTCTCCTGGGCCGCCCGCGCCAGGGGGATCCGCTGGCGGCCGGGCGGCGCGCTCGTCCGGCTCGGCAACCATCCGATCGCCAAGGAGCTGAGCGAGCTGGGGCTGCCCCGGCGGGCCCTGCTGACGGTCACCGCCGAACACGTGTCGATGACGTTCGAGGAGCCGCGGCAGGCGTGACGCCCGGCCGTGCGCGCGGCGTCAGACGATGGGGGGACGGCCGAGGCGGAGCATGCGCCAGGCGGTGCGCCAGGCCATCGGACGGCGCTCTCCCGCCGGTTCACGCAGCCCTTCCACGAAGCCGCCGAACCACGCCTTGACCGCGGGCAGCGACCGCTCCCGCACGAGCGTGAGCACCATCCAGTTGAGCAGGTAGAGCGTGGCGAGCGGCCACGGCAGGTTGCGGCGGGCCAGCCACACCCGGTTGCGGGCGTTCAGGCGGTAGAAGTCCGTGTGCCGGCTCGGCAGCACCAGCGGGTGGTACATCACCGTCTCGGCGTCGTACTCGATGCGGTAGCCCTCCCCGAGCAGCCGCCAGGCCAGGTCGGTCTCCTCGTGGGCGTAGAAG
Organism: Microbispora sp. H10670; assembly: GCF_014161385.1. Taxonomy (NCBI): domain Bacteria; kingdom Bacillati; phylum Actinomycetota; class Actinomycetes; order Streptosporangiales; family Streptosporangiaceae; genus Microbispora; species Microbispora sp. H10670. The sequence goes on from NZ_JABBWW010000022.1 coordinate 97,256, forward strand.
AACCGCTCGGGCAACCCGCCGACCTGGAGGAACGCCGACTTGCGGATGGCGCAGGCGCCGCCCAGGAAGGTCGTCACCGGAGAGGAGCGCTCGGGGTCTCCGGCCCGCAGGCGGGGCACGTGGCGCCGCTGCACCAGGCCGCCCTCGGGGTCCATCACCCGGAAGGAGATCACCGCGAGGTCGGGCTCGTGCGTGAACCGCTCGCGGACGTGCGCGGCCACCTTGGAGTTGGCGTACCAGCCGTCGTCGTCGAGGAACAGGACGATGTCGCCGGAGCACTCCTGCACGCCCCGGTTCCGTCCCTCGGGAATGCCCGTGTTGTGCTCCAGCCGGACCGTCTTTATCGTCGCCGAGCTGCCCGCCGGCGGCGCGGCGGTCAGCTCCGGCACGTCCGCGCCGTTCCCGACCACGACCACCTCGATGTCGCCGTCGGTCTGCGTGAGCGCGGACTCCACGGCCCGGTCGAGCTCGGCGATCCTGTTGCCCATGGTGAGGATGACACAGGAGATCTTCACCGCGTCATCGCCTCGACGCTGGGCGCACTGCACACGACTTCATGTTCACCGAGTCTGTATGGCCGGGCGATCCGGGAGCTGCCTGGTTTACCGTGGCACAAGGGTATCGGAACTGCCACCAAACCCCCACCCAACCGCGGATGTACGGATGACCGGCAGTGTCTCCCGCTCGCCATCGGGGCGCTCATGTCCGCTCGGTCGTGCCGTAGGCGCGCCATGAACCCCCCTCGTCGCTCGTTCCTCGCTCCTCCGTCCAGACCGGCGGCGCGCCCCTCAGGATCGCTCTCATGAGAGCCGCCGGGACGCGAGGATGCTGACCAGGTGCAGCACGAGCTGGACCGCGGCGATGACGACGCAGGCGACCATGAGGATCCGGGTGGCGGAGAACCAGTTGTCGAGCACCGCCGCGGCCACGACGATCAATGACAGCTCGACGGCCTGGATCACCCGGTGGAACCGCAGCGCCGCCGCGGCCCGGCGGGCCAGCGCGAGCCGCGGCGAGGCGAACTGCTGCGCCGCCGCCTCGGTGGTCGCGACCAGGCCGGACCGGGCGCGGGCCACGTCGACCAGGTCGGTCTCCGCCTTGATCAGGATCGCGCCCAGCGCCGCCGCGACGCCCATGACCGTGTACCAGTCGGGCAGCGTCTCCGACGCCCGGAAGCCCAGGCCGATCAGCAGCGCCGCCTCGGCGAAGTAGTGCCCGACCCGGTCGAGGTAGACCCCGGTGATCGAGGTGCGGCCGGTCCAGCGGGCCAGCTCGCCGTCCGAGCAGTCGAGCAGCAGGTAGACCTGGATCAGCAGGGCCGCGGCCAGCGCGGCCCAGAGTCCCGGCAGGGCCAGGACGGCTCCCGCCGCCACCCCGCACAGGATCATCAGCCCGGTGACCTGGTTGGGGGTGATGGGGGTCTTCGCCAGCAGCCACGTGGCGTAGATGGACAGCCGCCGCATGTACAGCAGGCCTGCCCAGTGCTCGCCGCTGCGGCGGTCCATGGTGGTCTGCGGCTGGGCGACCGCGCGAAGCTCAGCTACCGACGGCGCGGACATAGTCCTCAACTCTCGCCCGGACCTCGGGCTCCGACAGCCGGAGGTGCTCAAGGATGGTGTAGCGGCCGGGCCGGGTGCTGGGGGCCAGCATCACCGCGGCCGTGAACTGGTCGGTCGTCAGGCCGACGTCGCCGGGCACGACCGGCAGGTCGTGCCGTCTGAGGCAGCCGGTCACCTGGCCGAGCCGGTGCGCGTCCTCCCGGAGGAAGTAGCAGAACGCCGCGCCGATGCCGGCCAGCTCACCGTGATTCGAGGTGCCGGGGAAAAGCTGGTCCACGGCATGAAGGATCTCATGATCGCCGCCACTCGCCGGACGACTTGACCCGGCGATGACCATCGACATGCCCGAGAGGATCAGCGCCTCCGCGAGCACGGTCAGGAACGCGTCCGACTCGATCGAGTCCTGCCTGCCCAGGACGGCCTCGGCCGACGTGCGCGACATCGAGATCGCGAGGCCGTCGATGGGCTCGCCGCGTTCGACGTTGCCGAGCTGCCAGTCGTCGATGGCCGACAGGTTGCTGAGCACGTCGCCGATCCCGGACCGGACGAGCGAGGGCGGGGCGTCGTGGACGAACTCCAGGTCCACCATGATCGCCAGTGGCATGGGCACCCCGAACGAGCCCTTGCCGCCCTCGTGCACGAGCGAGGCGACCGGGGAGCAGATCCCGTCGTGGGAGAGGTTGGTGGCCACCGCGACCATCGGGATGCCCGCCAGGGACGCGGCGTACTTGGTGGCGTCGATGGTCCTGCCGCCGCCGACGCCGATCACCGCCTCGTAGTTGCCCTTGCGCAGGTCGGCGCCGAGCGACACGGCCGCGTCGACCGTGCCGTCCGCCACCCGCAGCACCTTGGCCTCACCGAGCGAGGGCGCGATGACCTCGGCGATCCGGTCGCCCTGCCCCACGCCGACCGCGACCGCGACCCGGCCGGAGGTGGCCACCCTGCTGTCGGCCAGCAGGGTGCCGAGCTGCGCGATCGCGCCCCGCCGCACCTCCATCGTGAGGGGGGCGGGGAGCATCCTTGCCAGAATCGGCATGCGAACTCCTCAGAAGGCCGCGCGTCTCAGTAACGGCACGCGATCTCGCGGGCCTTCGCCAGGTCGTCGTGGTTGTCCACCTCGACCCAGTCGACCTTTCCGATCGGCGCGACGGCGATGTTCTCGCCGCGCCGGACCATCTCCTGGTAGCCGTCCTCGTAGTAGAGCTGCGGGTCCCGCTCGAAGGTGGCCCGCAACGCGTCGGCCAGCCGCTCGGCCGCGCCGGGCCGGATCAGCGTGGCGCCGATGTACTCGCCGTACGCCTCGGCGGGGTCCATCAGCTTGGTGATCCGCTTCAGCCGGCCGTCCTCCAGTGTGACCTTCATCTCCTCGTCGGCCAGGGACTTCACGTCGTCCACGGCGAGCAGGATGTCCGAGGTGTCCTCGGCGGCCAGCAGGGTCCGCTCCACCGACACCGGATGGACGGTGTCGCCGTTGACCAGCAGCGCGCCCTGCGAGAAATGGTCACGCGCGCACCACAGCGAGTACGCGTTGTTCCACTCCTCGGCCTTGTCGTTGTGCACCAGCGTCAGCGACACCCCGTGACGGCGCTCCAGGTCGGCCTGGCGCTCCCGTACGGCCTGGGCCTGGTAGCCGACGATGACCACGACCTCGCGCAGGTCCACGGCCGCCAGGTTGCGCAGGGCGATGTCGAGGATCGTGGTCTCACCGTCGACCGGCACCAGCGCCTTGGGCAGCGTGTCGGTGTACGGCCGCAGACGACGTCCGGCTCCGGCGGCCAGCACCATTCCGAGCAATTTCCCGCACTCCTTGAGGTCGAGCGTCAGACAGTAACCCCAAAGGTTAGTTGGCCCGGGGCCGCACTTGGGTAATCCGCCGTTGGTCTGACGTTAATCCTGGGGAGCCGGTTCCACCGCCTGGTCGGGCGTACGGGGGGCGGCCAGCCAGCAGGTCAGGCTCTCCCAGCCGAACAGTCCCCACAGGTAGAGCGCGAGCAGGACGAACGCGGGGGCCACCATGTCGAGCAGGCCGGCCAGGGCGACGACCAGCATCCGGCCGTCCCAGCCGAGCCCGGCCGTGGCCAGCCACGGTGGCGGATACACGTGCTGACGCACCCGGTAGACGATGTCGTAGTGGTGGAAGGCCATCGCGCCGAGCAGCGCGAAGGTGATCACGGGCGGCACGGAGCGGGCGAACCCGGCGGAGGCGACGAAGCCGTACTCCGTCAGGCGCAGGATCGGCGGCGCCAGCCAGTCGAGCCGCCCGTCGTGCCGGTGCGCGCTGCCCGCCCCGGCGAGCAGCAGGGCGACCGCGGGCGCGAAGACCGCGAAGTCGTCGGCCCCGGCGATGCCGAGGACCAGCAGCACGGCGGTCACGAACGCCCCCGCGAGCGCGGGCGGCAGGGGCGGCAGCTGCCCGGCGACGAGCAGCCCCATCGCCCGCGACAGCGGGCCGTCGTCACGCTGGGCGACCACGACGCTGCGCGGCACCGGGGTCATGTGTACGGAGATCACGTCGGAGCCCTCCCGAGCGGCGTCGTGGGCGGGGCCGCTCATGCCACCTCCTCGCCTTCGGCTCGGAGCGGCATGCGCCAGGCGCTGTGTTCACTGATTCGCTCGCTGCGCTCGCTCATGCGAACGACCTGGCCATCCGCCCGGCGGCCGTGTAGACGAGCGCCACCCCGCCCCAGCCGAGCAGCGCGAGGAACGTCACCCGCGCGTCGAACAGCGCCGCCGTGACGCAGATCAGGGCGGTCCGCTCCCCGATCGGCAGCACGATCATCTTCTTCAGCCAGTAGGCCACACCCCGGTCGAGCCGCCGCGACAGCGCCAGCACCGACCCGGTGCCCGAGGCCGCGGCCGCCGCCGGGGCCTCGTCCCAGGGCACCGCCATCGAACGCGGGGCCGCCGCCCGCAGGCCCGCCGCCCGCGCCCGGTCGGCCAGCGCCCCGGCGTAGGCGAAGTCGACCATGTGCCGGATCGTCTGCAGGACCAGCGCGGCCACGGCCAGGGCCCAGATCCGCCAGGACTCCCCGGGGCCGGACGTGTATCCGAGCACCAGCCCGACGTAGACCACGTACTCCTTGATCCGGTCGCAGATGGCGTCGAGCCAGCCGCCGAGCGGGGAGAACCGGCGCGTGTACCGCGCGACCTGGCCGTCCAGGCAGTCGAGCACGAAGGACAGGTAGAGCGCGACCGCCCCCACGACGAGCCCCGCCCGGTGCCCGTCGGAGAACCAGACGGCGGCGATGAGCGCGAACGCGACCGAGATGCCGGTCACCGAGTTGGGCGTCAGGCCGAGCCGTACGGCCGGCCGGATCAGGTGGCGGGACCACGAGCTGACGCAGTAGGTCGTGAAGAAGCCGTCTCCGCTCTTCACGGCGGACTCCAGCCGGGCCCGCGCCTCGTCGACGTCGGCGAGCTCGCGCACCGCCCGCTCGGCGGCCGGGCGGGTCGCGACCCGCCCGCAGTGCAGCGCGCCCGGCGCGACGGCGTGCACCGGGACGCCCGCCCGGGCGAGCCCGGTGAGCAGCAGCTCGGGAACCTCGGTGTCGCCCACCCGCCCGAGGTGGCGGCGCTGGGCGAGGTCGGCCAGCTCCTCGGCCAGGTCGGCGAGACCGGCCAGGTGCGCCTCCCCGACCTGCAGGACGCCGCGGAAGGTGCCGTTGGCCCACTCGACCTCGTGGAAGGAGGTGCCCGCCGACACGACGCGGCCCCACTCCGTACGCACGGGCGGCCGAAGCGGGGCGGGATCGCCGCCGGCGACGATGGCGCCGGTCGGGCGGGCGGGATGTTCGAGCAGCAGGGCCAGCGCGTCGGTGTGCGCCACGACGTCGGCGGCCAGCACGGCGACCGGGGAGGTCGAGGCGCGGGCGGTCTTGGCCACGATCCGCAGGTCCTCGGCGAGGCCGTCGCTCACGCAGATCTGGTGCCGCGGGCCGCTGTCGACCTCCCGCTCCCGCCCGCGCGCCGGATCGGGCGGCCGCCCGCCCGCCGTCTCCGGCCCGGGGCCGCGCGCCGCGATCTGTCTTCGCTCGCCGTCCCAGCCGTCCTGGCTCCGCACCACGATCAGCACCTCGCGGATCGGCAGGGTGAGAAGCTGGGCGACGAGCCGCTCCAGGAGGCTGCCCTCCGACCGGGCGCCGTCGGAGCAGGGCAGCCCGGCGGCCGGCGAGGTCGCGAGGACGACCGCCACCGTCTGTGTGTCCCGTACCGTACCGGGCTTGCTCGGATCCGCCCCCATATGGAAACCCGTTTCACGTCGGCCGCACGTGCTCACCTCGCAAAGTAACCGAGTGATCACTAGGTGGCAATCACCTTCTCCGGCTTCTGGCACGGGTATGGTCTGCTGTCGGGGAGGACATCATGATCGCGGAATCGCGTCTGCGCAGGGTGGGGGTAGTGCTGGCCGGCGGCGTCGGCCAGCGCGTGGGGCTGAACACCCCGAAACAGCTTCTGAAGATCGCCGGAAAGACGATCCTGGAGCACACCCTCGACGTGTTCGACGGCCATCCGGAGATCGACGAGGTGATCGTCCTGATGACCCCCGGGTTCGTCACGGACGCCGAGGAGCTCGTCAGGCGGAACGGCTACACGAAGGTCTCCCGGGTGCTCGAAGGAGGCGCGAGCCGTACCGAGACGACCTGGCGGGCCCTGTCCGCGCTGGGCGAGCGGGAGTGCGACGTGCTGCTGCACGACGCGGTCCGGCCGCTGATCGAGCCGCGCGTCATCAGCGAGTGCGTGGCCGCCCTCGACCGCTACGAGGCGGTGGAGGTGGCGATCCCGTCCTCCGACACGATCGTCGTGGCCGCGCCCGGCCCGCGCGGCGAGATCATCCGCGACATCCCCGACCGCTCGCGGCTGCGCCGCGGGCAGACCCCGCAGTGCTTCCGGCTGTCGGTGATCCGGGCGGCGTACGAGCGCGCCCTGGCCGACCCCGAGTTCCCCTCCCTGCCCACGACCGACGACTGCGGCGTCGTGCTGCGCTACCTGCCCGACGTGCCGATCTACATCGTGCCCGGCAGCGAGCGCAACATGAAGGTCACCCACCCGGTCGACGTCTACCTGGCCGACAAGCTCTTCCAGCTCGCCGAGAACACCGCGCCCGCGCTCACCGACGAGCAGTACCGCGCCGGGCTGGAGGGCCGCACCGTCGTGGTCTTCGGCGGCAGCTACGGCATCGGCGCGGACGTCGTCGCGCTCGCCCGGGGCTACGGCGCGAGCGTCCACTCCTTCTCCCGCAGCGAGAACGGCGTGCGCGTCGAGGACGCCGCCGCCGTGGAGGACGCCCTCGCCCGCGTGTACGCCGCGACCGGCCGGATCGACCACGTCGTCAACACGGCGGGCGTGCTCCACATGGGCAGGCTCGGCGAGGCCGGCCAGCACACGATCGAGGAGACCATCGGCGTCAACTACCTCGGCCCGGTCAACATCGCCCGCGCGGCGGTGAAGTACCTGATGGAGACCAACGGCCACCTGCTGCTCTACACGTCCTCGTCCCACACCCGCGGCCGGGCCGACTACAGCCTGTACTCCTCCACCAAGGCCGCCGTCGTCAACCTCACCCAGGCGCTCGCCGACGAGTGGGCCTGCCAGGGTGTCCGCGTCAACTGCGTCAACCCCGAGCGCACCGCCACCCCCATGCGGCTGCGCGCGTTCGGCGACGAACCCGCCGGAACGCTTCTCTCCCCCGCCGCCGTCGCCCGCACCAGCCTCGACGTGCTGCTGTCCCGCCTCACGGGACAGGTCGTGGACGTGCGGCTCACCCGATGACCGCAACCACGTACGGAGGGACGGGCGCTCGCCCATGGGGGGAAACATCACGGGGCGCACGGCCCCCGAGGCGCTGCTCACGCTGCTCGCACGGCGCCTGACTCTGATCGCGGGGAACGGCCGGGGCCTGCGGAGGCTGGCCGGGGGACGCCGAGGGGCGCTCGCCGCGCTGACGCTCGCGTCGTACCCGGCCCTGCTCCTGGCGGCCGTCTGGCCGCTGCCCGCGACCTTCGCGGTGCTCGCGCCGCTGTCGTACGCCGCGGAGACGGCGCTGCCCGGCCGGGCGGCGGCGGCGCTGAGCCGGGCCCATCTGGGCGCGACGGTCCGCTTCCTCGCCCGGGAGACCGCCGCCGTGGTGCTGCTGGCACGGGTGGCGCCGGGGCGGCCGTGGTGGTACGCCGCGCTGGCGACCGGCCTGTTCCTGTTCCACGGCGTGCGGGCCGCGCAGACCTGGCTCGCCTGCCGGCTCGACCGCGTCCACCACCAGACGCCGGTGGTGACCCGCAACATCCACCTGGCGGCGCCGATCCCGCCCCCGCCGCCCCGCACGCTGCTCGCCTGGCGCGGCACCCGCCTGCTCTACCTCGACGCGCTGGCGATCGTGCCGGCCGCGGCCCTGACGCCGTCCGGTCTCGGCTGGACGGGGGCCGCGGGCGCCGCCACCGCCGTGCTGCTGGAGGTCGCCGCGGCCGCCGCGCTGCTGGTCCACACCCGGCGGGCCGTCCACCTGGGCGACCGGCGGCGCGTCCTGTCGGCCGTGGACGAGTGGGTCGCCGCCTACCGGCCCGAGGTCGTCATGTACTTCTCCGGCCCGGCCACGGCCGCCTACCAGGCCACGATGTGGCTCGGCACGCTGGAGCGGATCACGCCGAGGACGCTGGTGGTGCTGCGCGAGCGGTCGCTCGCCACGGCCCTCGGCCCGACGACGCTGCCGGTGGTGTGCATCCCCTCGTCGGTGGACCTCATGAACTTCCGCGCGCTGGACGGCGCCCGGGTCGCGCTGTTTCCCGCCAACGTCGGCAACAACATCCACATGCTGCGGGTGCCGGGCGTCCGCAGCGTGTTCATCGGCCACGGCGACAGCGACAAGGAGGCGTCGTTCAATCCGTACACGAAGGTGTACGACGAGGTCTGGGTGGCCGGGCCCGCCGGGCGCGACCGCTACCTGCGCGCCCAGGTGGGCGTCCGGGACGAGGCCGTCGAGGAGGTGGGCCGCCCCCAGCTCGCCGGGATCCGGCGCACCAGCCCGTACGCCGAGGGCGTGGCGCCGTACCGGACCATCCTGTACGCGCCGACGTGGGAGGGGTGGAGCGACGACGTGTTCCACAGCTCGCTCGTCGCGATGGGGCCCGCGATCGTGCGCGCCCTGCTGGAGCAGCCGGTGCGGCTGATCTACAAGCCCCACCCGCTGACAGGCCACCGCTCCCCGGCCGCCCGGACGGCCCACCGGCGGATCATGGCGCTCCTGGACGAGCGGACCGGCATCCCGCATCTGGCCGTGACCGGCCCGGAGCCGTCCCTGTACGACTGCTTCAACGAGGCCGACGTGCTGATCTCCGACATCTCCAGCGTGGTGTCCGACTTCGTCGCCAGCGGCAAGCCGTACGTCGTGACGAACGTGGCCGCCCTGTCAGGGGACCGCTTCCGCGAGCGCTACCCGGCCGCCGGGGCGGCCTACCTGCTCGGCCCGGACCTGGCGGAGCTGCCGGACGTCCTGCGCCGTCTGGACGCCCCGGGAGAGGACGAGATGGCCGGCGCCCGCCGCGCTCTGCGGGGCTACCTGCTCGGCCCCGACCACCGGGACCCGCTGGCCCGCTTCGAGGAGGCCGTACGGCGGGCCGCCGCCCGCGCCGAGGAACGCGCCCGCCTCCTCGGCCTCGAAGCCCTCGCCCCCTCCGCCCACGACTGAGATACTGGCGAAGTCAACTCAGCGTATCGACGCGGACACGAAGGGATGCGAATCCATGGTCGCGATCTCACGCAAGCCACACGGTCCCGGTCTGGCACCCGTACCGGACCGGCCGCTCCCCGGCACTCCTCGTGAGCTGTTCGATTCGCTGCCCCCACTTCCGGGTCTGCGGACCGAGATCATCGACGGGAGACTGATAGTGAGCCCCGTGGGCACCCCCGAACACGCCCGAGCGGCCATGCGGCTGTTCCGAGCGTTCATTCCCCTCATGGACGAACGAGGATGGGAGGGCTTCAGCGGCAACGTGGACGTGTGCATCGACGGCAGCCGGGACCCGCTCGAACCGGACTTCGTCATCGCACCGTTCGACTGCCCGCGCTGGGGAGAACGAGAGCTGTTCTCTTCCGGGCTGATGCTGGTGGCCGAGGTGGTGTCGAAGGGGAGCGCGGAGGACGACCGCCTCAAGAAGCCGGCGATCTATGCCGGGGGTGGTGTCCCGGTGTTCCTGCTCGTGGATCCGCTGACCCGGCCCGCGTCGGTCACGGTCCACAGCGACCCGAAGGAGGGGCGGTACCAGGTGACCTCGACGGTGCCGTTCGGGCGGGAGATCCTCGTCCCCCACCCGATCGGCTGCACGCTGGACACCTCAGTCTTCGAAGAGGTCGTCTAGGCTCGCCCGCTCGGCACGCGGCTGGGGCTTGCTGAGCTTCGGGGGGCTGGTCAGGAAGCCGGTCCCCCAGGAGACGTGCATGGTGGCGTACACCACCGGAAGGCGTACGAGCGCGGCGCCGGGCAGCCCTCGGCCGGTGAGGACCGAGCCCGCGACGATCGCCGCGAGGTAGCCCCCGGGGACGAGCAGGCCGGGCCAGAACACGGGCGAGACCACCAGGCCCAGAGCCATCGCCGCGACGGCGGCGGGCGGGGCGAGGTAACGCAGGTTGATCGTGCCCTGGTGGGTGCGGGAGACGACCCGCCGCCAGCGGCCGTAGTGGAAGTACTGCTTGGCCAGGGCGCGCACGTTGGGCCGGGGACGGTAGGTGACGCGCATCCTCGGCTGGAACCACACCAGCCCGCCGGTCTCCCGGATGCGGTGGTTCATCTCCCAGTCCTGCGCGCGCAGGAAGTGCTCGTCGTAGCCGCCGACCCGGTCGAGCGCGCTGCGGCGGAAGACGCCCAGGTAGACGGTGTCGGCCGGGCCGGCCTCCCCGCCCGTGTGGAACCGGGCGTTGCCCACGCCGATCTTCGAGGTCATGGCGCAGGCCACCGCCTGCTCGAACGGCGTGATCCCCTCGGCGGCCATGATGCCGCCGACGTTGTCGGCGCCCGTCTGCTCCAGCGTCTCGACCGCCGTACGGAGGTAGTCGCGGGGCAGGATCGCGTGCCCGTCCACCCGCGCGATGATCGGGTTGCGGGACGCGGCGATCGCGGCGTTCAGCGCGTTGGGCGTGCGGCCGGTGGGGTTCGGCACGACGACGACGCGGCGGTCCTCGGCCGCGATGGCGTCGGCCACCTCCTGGGTGCGGTCGTGGGACGGGCCCACACTGATGACGACCTCGAGAGGGCCCTCGTAGTCCTGTTCGAGGACCTGCCGGACGGCGTCGCGCAGGTGCCGCTCCTCGTTCAGCACCGGCATGATCACCGATACCGGCGGCCAGTTCCGCGCGGGATTCTGGCTCGACTGTCGCGAGTCGGGAAAGGGCTTCATGGCGGCGCTCACGCTACTGTACGGAGGGGTGGAGACGGCAACCGGAGGACGGGAATGCCCGGCGACGATCAGGAGGACTCCGGCGTCCGTATAGGCGGCGACGGGTACGGCGGAGTGCGGCTGACGGCACAGCGCGCCCGCCGCCGCGGGAGCAACCTCCGATCCCTGGTCATCTCGGGCGCGCTCTCCGGGATCGTGCTGGTCGGCTCGGGTGTGCTGTGGGCGGTGCCCAACTTCGCCTCCGGCCGCATCCAGTCGGTGGACGCGGGCACGAGCGAGTCCTCGTCACGGGGCGCGATGAACATCCTGCTCGTCGGCGTGGACAGGCGTGACAACCTGAGCAGGCGCCAGCAGGTCCAGCTCCACCTCGGCCGCGACGTCGGCGAGCGCACCGACACGATGATGGTGCTCCACCTGTCGGAGGACCACAGCAGAGTGACCGTCGTCAGCCTGCCGAGGGACACCTGGACGACGATCCCCGGCAAGGGCGACCACAAGATCAACTCCGCGTACCAGTTCGGCGGGCCGAAGCTGACCGTCAAGACGGTGGAGCAGGTGACCGGCCTGCGCATCAACCACTACGTCGAGGTGAACGTCCTCGGGTTCATCGGCGTCGTGGAGTCGCTCGGCGGCGTCACCGTCTGCACGCCGGTGGCCATCGACGACTCCAAGACGAAGCTCAACCTGCGGCCGGGGACGTACACCCTGGACGGGGTCAACGCGCTCGCGTACGCCCGCACGAGGGCCACGGCCCGGTCCGACCTCGACCGCATCGACCGGCAGCAGCAGGTCGTCTCGGCGCTGCTCGACAAGGCGCTGAGCGGCGGCACGCTGGCCAACCCGGCCAAGCTCGCCGGGTTCCTCGACTCCACGTTCAAGACGCTCACGGTGGACCCGGCTCTGCAGAAGGACCTGCTCGGCATGGTCAGCCAGTTCAGGGACGTCTCGACCGACGACGTGTCGTTCGCGACCGTGCCGCTGGCCGACGTGAACTACCGCTCGCCCACGGGCGAGTCGGCGGTGCTGTGGGACAAGCCGGCCGCCCGTGAGCTGTTCCGGCGGATCGACGCCGACCAGCCCCTCGTGGAGCCGTCGGCGAAGGCGTCCGCGTCCGTGAAGCCGTCGGCCTCCCCCACGGCCCCGGCCAGTCCCGCGGCCTCGCCGGGGGCGCTCACCATCCCGCCCGCGCGGATCTCGGTCAAGGTGCTCAACGGCACGCTCGTCACCGGCCTCGGCGCGGCCACGAAGGCCAAGCTCGTCGAGGCGGGGTTCATGGTGCCGTCGCCCCCCGGCGACACGGCCCGCCGCGACTTCGCGAACACGGTCGTGCGCTACCCGCCCGGCCGCGAGGACTCGGCCCGTACGGTGGCCGCCGCCGTCCCGGGAGCCGAACTGCGCGAGCAGCCGGACGTGACCGGCATCGAGGTGGTCGTGGGCCAGAAGAACCACGACGTGAAGAAGGTGACCGTGACGGCGGCCCCCACCGCGCCCTCCACCGGGACCCCTGCCTCCACGCCCGTGGCGACCCCCTCGGCCCGCACCGCGACCCAGAACATCTGCAAGAAGTGACCCTCGCCGGCCCCGGTGAAAGGCACATCGGAATTCCGGTTCGTGGATAACTCATACACCAGACGGCACTGAACGCACCTCCGGGAATTCTCGGAACCCGCATAACGCTCCGCACGTTGAACCAGGCGAACGAACCATGAAGACGACGGAATCGGGGCCGATCGTCCGCGTCGAAGGTGACGACCGACGAGTGCGCGGACAACAGATGTCGAACGGCGACGTGACCACGGAGCACTCCCATGTCAGACCCCCTGCGGCTGGCGGTGCGCGTCATCGCGGTACTGATGATCCTCGCGGCCCCCGCCGCCTGCACGGACGAGACCACTGAGATCACTTTTCAACCGACCGTCCTGCCCGTGAAACTGAAATGGTCGGACGGGGACGTCGGCGTGGAGGGCGACGTCGGCCTCGTCACACCGGTCGGCAAAATCGAGCTGAACGCCGGCCTTCCCCTGCCCGACACCGGCGGCAGGGCCATCTATGTCATCTTCCGGGACAAGCGGGCCTCGGTCGACGACGTCTACCGGGTCAAGAGTGGCGCCGGAACGTTCCACGCGGTGGTCGACGGCACCACCGACTTCTCGGTCGACGACCAGCGCGTGGTCATCGAAGTCCTCCGGGGGACCGCCAAGACGATCGAATTCAAGAAAGCGGAACGGGTGCCCGTCCAGAAGGGCACCGGTGTCATCCACAAGTGGACCGAGTACTGGCAGACGACCTTCCACCGCCCGTTCTCGTGGTCACGGTGGGCGTACGACGACTCCACCATGCACGACTGGCCTCCGCTGGGATTCGTGTGGTTCCTGGTCCGCCTCGTCGTCGCGATCGTCCTCGGCGTGATCGACCTGCTTCTGTTCGTCGTGCAGGTCCTGGCCGCGATCGCCTTCGCCCTCGCGGGGACCGTCGCGATGAACGTCGTGTACGGCGTGGCGGCCCTGGTCTTCCTCCTGGTCCTGCTCGGTTTCGTCTCACTGCTGTCCACATCCTTACCCTGAGATCACTGACAGCCGACGTGATCTCCACACCGCAGCTCGCCGAGCGCAGTCATGCCGCGTTTCTCGTGCTCAGGCGACCGGGGCCGCCGGGGTGGGGAGCTCGCCGTTGCGCGCGCGCCACGACGTGAGGTGCCGGTCTGCGGCCTCCCTGGCGATCGTCGCCGAGGCGGCCGGGACCGGCTCGCGCCGCCACTCGTCGAGCCGCCGCGCCATGCGGGCGACGAACCGCTCGCCGGGCGCGGTCAGGCTGCCGCTCGTGAGGAGGGTGCCCGACACCACGCGGGCCGCCTCACGCCACCGGGCGAACTCGGCCGCGGCGCGTACCGCTTCCGCGCCGCTCTCGTGGTACCGCTGCCGCCGCCAGAAGCCCGCGACGCCGAGGAACGCGTACGCCCCCTGCAGCAGGCCACCTGCCGGCCGGGGGTCGTCGCGCCAGGGGGCGTAGTAGCGGGCGCCGTCGTCGGGCCGGGTGAGCGGCACGATGTCGAGCAGCGCGGACAGCTTGGCGTGCTGCGTCTCGTGGGCGAGCGTGACCGCCAGCGTCTGCGCGTCGGGGGGCGTGGACAGCGCGACGCAGCCGAACGTCTCCCGGGAGGTCGCGCTGGACAGGCCGTGCTCCGGCGGCGCGAGCGGGGTGAAGACGGTGATCGCCGCGGCGACCTCGTCGGCCACCCGGGGGTGATTGCGGGCCAGCAGGTCCCACGCCTCCTGGAGCACGCCCCGCCAGCGCTCCGCCTCCGGCTCGCTCAGGCGGCCGCCCAGGTTGCCCGTGCCGGGCATCCGGTGCGGGTCGAGGTCGTCCACGAGCACCCGGAACCGCCGGCCGTCGGCCTCGGCGGACAGCGACCGCAGGCCCGTCCACCCAGGCTCGGCTCCCCCGATCCGTACGGCAAGGCCCTCCACGCCGACCTCCGCTCCGCCGGGAGCGGAGTGGACGGTCGCGGTGGCGGTCCGGGCCGCGCTCTCGGCGGGCAGGGTGACCTGGCCCAGCGAGGGGAGCGTGACCACGCCGGCGGTCACCGGGACGTCGACCTCGCAGGTCACACCGGCCCTCACCACCGCGGCGGCGGCGACGGACGCGAACCGCTCGAAATCCTCGCCGGTGGCGACCGCGTGCCGGGCCCACGCCCCCACCGACGGGTGGCGGAGCACCGCGGCCACCGCCTCCGGGTGGTGCGCCTGGACGGCCGCCAGCAGGTCGTAGGCGCGGCGCGCGGCGGCCCACCGCGCGTGCCCGGCCCTCCGCGCCGCGTCCAGCACTCCCCGTACGAGCAGCAGGTGCTTGCTGTACTGGGCCGCTACCAGGCGGCCGACCGCCGGGGCGCCCCCCGCGCCCCCGGCGAGCTCGTCGAACGCGTCGGCCGGGATCCGGTGCTCTGTCAGCTGCGGTGGGATCATCGAGGTTCCTTGGGACGGGCCGACAGGTCGGCCTGGACGGCGGTCCCGATCCGGCGGATGAGCGACAGCAGGTCGGGACAGTAGACCGAGGGGTTCTGGAAACCACTGCCGTGCCGGTAGCGGTGGGCGTAGAGGCCGCCGCCGCAGATCCCGCCGACCGGGCAGGCGGCGCATTCGGCGGCGAGCGCGAGCGCCCCGATCTGCCGGGCGGCGGTGCCGGGGAGCCGCAGCAGGTCGTCGAAGGCGTGCGTGGCCACGTGCAGGCCGGTGCTCCCCGCACCCTCGTACGCCGACTTGAGCAGGTCCGACTGCTCGATCTCCCCGTCGGTCTCGACGACCACCATGGCCGCCGGGGACAGGCCGACCTGCTCGGAGGCGGACCACCCGCCGAGCAGCAGATGGACGATCTCGCCGAACAGCCGGACGCGCGGAGCCCGGCCGGGCGCGGCGTACCAGCGGTCGAAGACCGCTCCGAGCCAGTCGGCGTACGGCGTGGCCGAGGGATCGGCCGTACGGCCGGGCGGCGGGGCGGACCAGTTGCCGTGCGGCAGCAGGAAGTCGACGGCCGGCGGGCCGAAGCCGCACAGCGCCTCGTACGTCTCGACGGGGTCGTTGCGCAGGTCGACGGTGCACAGCAGCCCGCGGAACAGGTGCCGGAACGCCGGGGAGGTCAGCCGGGCGAGCGCCGCGGCGGTGCGGTCGTAGCTACCGCGGCCGTCGGCGGTGCGGCGGACCCGGTCGTGCGCGTCCCGGCTCCCGTCGAGGCTCACTCCGAGGCCGATGCCGAGGGCGTCGAAGAGCCGCAGGTAGTCGTCGTCCAGAAGGGTGGCGTTGGTCTGCGCGAGGACGTCGACGCGGGCGGGCACCGCGGCCCGCAGCGCGCGGACGGCGTGCTCGATCTCCGCGGGCCCGGCCAGCAGCGGCTCACCGCCGTGCAGGACCACCTCGACCGACTCGACGCCGTGCGCCGTCACGTGCTCGGCGATCCGGGCGGCGGTGGTCTCGACGGTGTCCCGGCTCATCCGCCGGGGACGGCTCCGCCAGGTCTGGTCCGCCATCTCGTACACGTAGCAGTAGGAGCACGCCAGGTCGCAGCGACTGTGGATCTTCAGGATGAACTGCCTGAACGGGGTGGGCCGCCAGCCGTCCGCCAGCAGCGCCTCCACGTCGAGAGTCGACGGCCACTCGGGCACCGCGGATCAGCCTCCACGCTGGGGCTCCTAAGGGTGCCCAGCATAGTGAGATCACGCTGTCTGCCGGAGCATTTCCCTCGCCTGCTTGAGCAGGTCGGGCGGCAGCCGGTCGAGCACGCCGGTCACGACCTGGGCGGCGGCCTTGGGAGTGCCCGCCCTGACCAGGGCCTCGGCGAGGGCCAGGTGAGCGGCCATGTCGTTGGGCGCCCAGCTCAGCGCAGCGGTGATGCGCTCGATCGCCTTCACGTGGTCCCCCTGGCGCAGCCACAGCAGGCCGTCGGCCCGGAGCATCCGCGCCACGCCGTCGAACCTCTGGCGCTCGGCGTAGAGTTCGACGGCTTCTTCGCAGTACCGCCGTGCGGTCTCGTACTCGCCGTTCTCCACGGCCACCTCGGCCAGGATCTCGGCGGCCTCCGCCCGCACCCACGACTCGCCGAGGTCGGAGGCCCGCACCGCCTCGTCGGCGAGCCGCCGGGCCTGCTCCCACTTGCGGCCAGCCAGCGCGGCACGGGCCGCCCGCAGGTACGCCTCCGGGGAGTCGGAGCGGGAGATCGGCCGGATGAGCCGGTCGTGGGCGAGCTCGTACCACCGGATGCCCCGCCGGTGCTCGGCGCGCAGGATGTGCCGGTCCTCCAGGGCCCGTGCCACCGCGTTGGGCATGCTGCGGGTCTGCTGCAGTCCCTCGTACACCATGTTGCGGGTGCCGTGCTCGGTGACGAACGTGTTGCGCAACCAGAACTTGATCTCGCCCGGCGACATGTCGAACGCCTCGGCCACCTCGGCGACCACCCGTTTGCAGAAGTCGTAGAGGAACTCCTCCACGTCGGCGTACGCACGGGCGTGCCGTTCGGTGATCTCGGTGACGCCGGGCGGGAGCGACTCCCACAGCGCGGCGCAGACGACCTGCAACTGGACCGGCTCGACGGTGTCCAGCATGATCTTCGACTCGTGGCCGGCCTCGTCGACGATGACGGCCGTGCGCAGGTCGTCCACGAGCAGTTCGGCGGCGGCCGTCGTGATCGTCCTGCCGGTGTGCCCGAGCGGCCGCGCCACCGCCTCGCGGGCCGCCTCGGGGGTGAACGGCCGCAGGTGGAAGCGGGCCCGCGAGCCCTGCCCGAACGGCCGCTCGTACGGCAGGACGAGGAACAGGTACTCCTCCCGGAGCGAGAGCAGCAGGTGCAGCCCGGTGTGCTCCTGCACGGCGGTGGTCAGCTGGTCCAGCAGCTCGGCCCGGTCGCGTTCCCCGGCCGGCCCGCCCTGGAACATCTCCTCCGCCTGGTCGACGGCCGCGAGGATCGGCATCGGGTCGCCGTACTCGTCGGTGCGCTCGGGCCGGGCCCGCAGGAACTCCGTAACCGTCAGACCGGCCGTCGCGCGCGGGTCCCGCTCGGGTTCCCAGCAGGACAGCAGCGCGGCCACGTACGGGTTGCCGCTGCTCTCCGGCGGCCGGGGCCGGGGATGGACCCTGGCGACCGGCAGCAGGTCGACCCGCCCGGGATCGAGCCGGGGGAGCACGCCCGCCTGCAGCAGCGAGGTCTTGCCGACTCCGGACGCGCCGTAGAGGACGGTGAGCCCGGCCGCCTGCCACAGGGTGGCGATCTCCCGCGCCTCGCGGTCGCGACCGTGGAACAGGGCGCTCTCGTCACGGTGGTACGGGCGCAGTCCCACGTAGGGGCGGGCGGACGCGGTCTCCGTCATGTCGTCCTCATCCTGTCCAGCAACTCCTGGAAGAAGTCCTCGGTGCTCCCGATGTAGATGGAGATGCTCCAGCCGTCGAGGTAGCGCTCCAGGTACTCCTGCGCCTTGCCCGCGGCGCCGGCGACCGTCCCGCTCAGCTCCGGCAGAAGCTGGACGCTGACGTGCCGCCGCCTCCGCGTGAGCGGAACGGGCCGGATGAGGCCGTGGAAGAGCACCCGGAAGTTCCAGTCCTGAAGGCTGTAGCCCACGAACAGCAGGGGTCTGGCGGTCATCGCGGCGAGCACGGGGGTGGGCAGCGGCTGCCGCACCCCGGAGGCACGGGCGTCGACCATGTTGACCAGATATTCGAGGTAGTCGTCCTCGGTGAGGACGAGCGACGCGGGATCGTCCCAATGACCGTGGAGGTGGTAGACCAGCGGCCGCCGGGACGTCGGCTCCAGCGCTTCGATCTCGTCCGGCTTCGTGTCCCACCAGGTCGAGGTGTACGTCTCCGGCGACTTGGGCTCCGCTTCGGACCGCTGCAGCGCCTGCGTCATGAAATCGTCGTAGTTGGTGGTGATGAACGTGGTGATGGGAAATTGCGCGAGCATCGTGTGCGGATCGAGCGCATTAACGGCCGCACCGGCCGGATACCGCTTCAGGTAATCGCAGATCTCGTGTTTGAGCTCGACCGAGTCCCGGCCCAGGAGCGCCACGTACTGCATCACCCGGGCCAGGTTGCCCGAGTCGGCGAACGGATACCGATACTCGTGCGCGAAATGCCGGCTGAGTTCGCCGCCGGTGGGCAGCCGCCCGAAACAGGATCCCGCGCCGAGAAGCGGCGTGCAATCACCCCTGCGGAGCTGCCTGATCAGCCGTTCCCAGTCCGCATCGTTCACACGTCATCCCGGGGGTCGCCGCAAAGTCACCAGTTAAGTCGATTATGACCCACGACGACGGCAACGGAACGGCGATTGCTTTGCGGACGGGCCGGATCATCCCGGCCGGAATGCTCAAATAGTCGATTGAAAACCGGCGTAGGGAACAGAGCCATCCTCTTCCAGCAGACGGCGCAGGGCCTCCGACAGCGCCGGATTGTCCACCTGCCCGAGTTCGGCCAGGCTTAGACCGGTCACATCGATCAGACCGCCGCTGTACCCACCATCGGCCATGTCGCCCATGACACTCCTCGTCCGATAAACAGAGGACCCCATCTTCCCCCACGCGTATGGCGAGGTGCCACCAGTCTGGCTCCTTGACTCTTCAATCCACGAGGTGTGGCGCTCTAAGCTTTGTTCAAACCAATCGGGCCCCGGCAAGGGATGGCAGCGTGTCGGTTTCGCACTTTTCGTCGGACTCTGGCCGCATGCCCGTCATTTGGGGCAGAGTTCCCCAGCAGAACAAGAACTTCACCGGACGCGACGACCTGCTCCGCAGACTGCGGGCCGACCTCATGACCGAGACCACGGCCGCGGTCCTCCCCCACGCCCTGCACGGTCTCGGCGGCGTGGGCAAGACCCAGCTCGCGATGGAGTACGCCCACCGCTTCCGGCAGGCGTACGACCTCGTGTGGTGGATCCCCGCCGACCAGCCCATGCTGGTCAAGTCGTCACTCGCCGGGCTCGCCAGGGAGATGAAGCTGCCCAGCGCGGTCTCGGGCGGGATCGAGGACGCCGTCGAAGCCGTGCGGGACGCGCTGCGCCGGGGCGACCCGTACGGCCGGTGGCTGCTCATCTTCGACAACGCCGACGACCCCGAGCAGATCAACGACATCATCCCCCGGGGTCCCGGGCACGTGCTGATCACCTCCCGGAACCACAGCTGGCAGGGGGTGGTCGACACCGTCACCGTGGACGTCTTCGAGCGCGCGGAGAGCAAGGAGTTCCTGCTGCGCCGGGTGCAGCGAGGGCTGAGCGAGGAGCAGGCCGACCGGCTCGCCGAGGCGCTCGGCGATCTCCCGCTCGCGCTGGAGCAGGCCGGCGCCTTCCAGGTCGAGTCGGGCATGTCCGTCGACGAGTACCTGCGGCTGCTGCGGGAGCAGACCACCCGGCTGCTGGGGATCAACAAGGCCTCCGACTATCCGCTTTCGATGACGGCGGCGTGGGCGCTGTCGGTGGCGCAGCTCAGAGAGAAGTCGCCCGAGGCGGTGGAGCTGCTGCGCTGCTGCGCCTTCTTCGGCCCCGAGCCGATCCCGCGGGACGTGTTCGAGCCGCTGCCGGATCCGTTCGCCGCCCAGTCGCGGATGGCCGACCTGTTCGCCGACTCGATCCGGGTGAGCGGAGCCGTCCGCGAGCTCGGCCGGTACGCGCTGGTCCGCATCGACTCCGAGAGCCGCACCCTCCAGATCCACCGGCTGGTCCAGGCGCTGCTGCGCGACGAGCTCGACGATCCCGAGCGGGCCGCGTTCCGGCGGGAGGTGCACCTGCTGCTGGCCGCCGCCGCCGCGCCGTACGAGGCGGACGACACCCAGTCCTGGCCGCGCTACTCGGGGCTGCTCGGCCATGTGGCCCCCGCCGACGTGGCGAGCAGTCATGATCCGCGCATCCGCGCCTTCTCCCTGAACATCGTCCGCTATCTCTACTCGTCGGGCGACTTCCTGTCGGCCCGGTCGCTGGTCGAGCGGTTCATCGAACGCTGGCGGGCCGACAGCGGTGAGGACGATCGGCACGTGTTGTCCGCCCAGCGCCACCAGGCGATCATCATCAGGGAACTTGGCGAGATCCAGGAGTCGTTCGACCTGAACCGGCGTGTGCTGGAGCGCATGCGGCACGTGCTCGGCGAGGACGACGGTGAGACCCTGCTCATCACCAACAGCCACGGGGCCGACCTCCGCTTCCGCGGCGACTTCCAGGCGGCGCTGGAGCACGACAAGGAGTCGCTGCGCAGGCACGAGGCGGTCTTCGGCCCGTCCCACCGGCGGACCCTGCGGGCCATGAACAACCTGGCCCTCGACTACCTGCTGCTCGGCGACTACGCGACGGCGCTGGAGCTGCAGTCCAGGACGTTCACCCTGCAGAAGCGGTCGGGCTCCAGCAAGCAGAACGTGCTGGCCTCCTGGAACGGCCTGGCCCGGCTGCTGCGACTCAACGGCGAGTACCGCCAGGCCTGCGACATCGGCCAGGACGCCTACGACTACGGCGTGCTGGAGCTGGGCCGCGAGCATCCCTGGACGCTCCGGACCGCCAAGGACCTGTCGATCGCCAGGCGCCGGGCGGGCCACATCGAGGAGGCTCTGGAGCTGGCCCGCAGCACCTACGACCTGCAGGAGCGCATCTTCGAGGAGGTCGACCACCCCGACACCCTGGCCGCCGCCCTCTGCCTGGCGAACGCCCAGCGGGCCTACGGCGAGACCGGCGCGGCGCTCGAACTGCTGGAGGACATGACCACCCGCTATCCGCGCATGTACGGCGAAGACCACCCGTTCAAGTACGGCTGCGACACCAACCTCGCGCTGCTGCTGCGGGTGAACGGTCAGGCGGAGCAGGCCAGGGACATGGACGCCCGGGCGCTGGACGGATTCGACGGCCGCCTCAGCCGGGACCACCATTTCTCCCTCACCTGTGCGATCAACCTCGCCAGCGACCTCGCCGCCCTGGGCGACGCCGAGGCGGCCAGGGAGCTGGGCGAGGACACACTGGCGCGGCTACGCGCGCTGCTGGGCGAGAACCACCCGCTGACCCTCGCCGCCGCCGCCAACCACGTGATCGACCTGCGGTCGGTGGGAGACGCCGAGGCGGCGGACACGCTGCTGGCCGACACGCTGGAGCGGTACGTCCGGGTCCTGGGCCCCGAGCACCCCGACGCCGTGGCGACCCGCGAGGGCCGCCGGCTCGACTTCGACTTCGACCCACCGGTCCTCTGACCCGACGCCCCCCGCATCAGGCGGCATCATGGAGAGCCCGATCTCGCGGAGGTGAGCCGTGCCCTCGGCGGCGCGGGCGCGGGCGCGGCGGTTCGGCGGGGCCGCGCGGGGGCGCTGAGCACGGACAGGGCGACCCGGACCAGCAGGGGTGCGAGCAGCGCCATGAGGAAGAGCCTGAAACTCTGCACGCCGGAGATCAGGGAGACGTCGGCGTCGGTGACGACGGCGGTGGTCAGCACGGCGTTGATCCCGCCGGGCGTGGTGGCCAGGTAGGCGTCGGAGAACGGGATGTCCAGGATCCGCGCCAGGCCGGCCGCCAGCACGGCGCATCCCCCGCTCACCACCGCCGTCAGGGCGAGGAGCACCGGCAGCAGCGAGCGCACCCTGCGCAGCGTGTGCCGGGTGAAACGCAGGCCCACGTCGAGGCCGACCAGGGTGAACAGGGCAGTTCTCAGCGCGCCCGCCGGGGCGTACGCCGGCGGCGCGTCCATCGGGACGATCTCCGTCAGCGTGCCGGTCAACGTGACCAGCGCCGTGCCCAGAGCGGTGAGGAGCATCGGGCCGAGCAGCGCCGGGCACGGCAGCCGCGTCTTCCTGCCCAGGAACACGCCGAGGGCCGCGACGGCCGCCAGGAGCAGGAGCCCCACCCACTGATGGTCGCCCGCGACGAACCGCCCCCACTCACGGCCGGCGACCGGCGCCTCGCGCGCGCCCGTTCCGCCGGCGACCCAGTCGATGATCACCGGAGCGGTGGCCGCGACCAGGCCGACCCGTAAGTACTGCATGAACGCGACGAGCCGGGTGTCCGCGCCGAGTTCCTCGGCGGAGGCGACCACGGCGGTGGAACCCCCCGCCACCATGCCCAGGGTCGCGCTCGCCCGGTCGACCCCGGCGCGGCGGGCGAGGATCGCCGCCGCGCCGACGCCCATGACGACGGCGGCTCCCGTGACGGTGGTGAGCGGGACGACCGCACCGGCGGTGTCGCTCAGGGCGTGCGGGTTCAGGTGCGTGCCCAGCAGGACCCCGAGGAGCGCCTGGGCCACCCGGTTCGCCCACCGCGGCGCCTTGTCGGGCATCACGCCGGTGAGGGCCAGGCAGAGGCCCAGCGCCATCGGCACGAGCAGGTGCGGCGCGGGGATCCGCTGTCCCATCGCCTCGGCCGCGAGACCCCCCGCCGCGAGCGCGGCCGGCCAGCGGAGCGCCCGTACGAGACGCGGGCAGGTCCGGACCGTACGGCTCGCGCTCGGGGAGCTCCTGAAGGACGCCCCGGTCGCCGGACAGGCCTGATCACGAGAGCCGTCTGTCCGGATTGGCATGGATTGAGAACCGCTGAGCACCCTCAACGATGCGGCATCGCAGGTAAAGCCACCGTATGACCCGGCAATGCTCCGGTGAGGATTGCCCGTTTGATCGTCATCAGCGGGAGCGGAGAAACGCCGGGGACGCGTGGTAACGCCCATGGCCCGAACCGATACCCGCACCAGCAGTCAGGACGGACGCAGGCGATGATCTCCGTCAGACGATGCCGTAGATCTCGTCGAGGCCGACCAGGCGGAGGCCGTCATCGGATGCGGCCGAGGCCCGCAACTCCTCAGTGAAACCCGCACCGCCGTAGCAGGCCAGGGTCGTGCCGCTGGTGTCGTACCCCTTGGCGGCCAGGAGGTCGCGGGCGCGGGCCAGCCGCGCCAGGTGGTGACGGCTCATCATCTCACCCCACTTGACCTCCCCCAGGGACAGCAGCCTGCCCGCCCGGCCTCCCTCGGGAGGAGAGAAGACGGCCACGTCGATCTCTATCTGCGTACGGTTCTGCGGATCGTTCACGACGCCCGCGCCGACCGCGGCGGGGAAGCCGCCGTACACCTCCTCGCCGGCGGCCTGGGCGTAGGCGCGGCACAGGGCCTCGAAGTGGGGGCCCACGACCTGGGCCTGGAAGGTCTCGCGCACCGAGCCCCACACCATCTCTCCGCGGTAAGCCTCCAGCTCAGGCCACCGGCGGCGCATCACCCCCTCGTAGAAGGTGATCAGAGGCTCCACGATGCGGTACCGGGAACGGCCCGGGCGGAAGACATCCGGCTCACGGGTGACCAGCGCACAGGCTTCCAGCACGTTGAGAGGGTGCGTGATCTGGTCGGACCTGCGTCCGATATAGCTCGCGATGCCGCCGTTCGTGGTATTGCCACTGGCGATCGCCGCCAGCACGGAGTGGTAGAGCGCCGGGTCTCGGATGTCCGACTCCTCAGCGAGCAGATAGCGGGCCTCGCGGAAGAGGGGCTTCTGCGGGTTCAGGACGCTTCTGACGACCCAGGAGTCGAAGTCGTCCAGACCGGCGGGAGCGTCCCCCTGGGTGAACTCGTACCGGTAGGCGGGAGTACCTCCGACGATCGAGTGGACCAGCACCGCCAGACGTGGATCCGTGAGGCCCCAGAACCGCGCGGCGTCCCGGTAACCGAAGGGCTGGACGACCAGTTCAAGCCCGGCCCGTCCCCGCAGCGGCGCCTGCCCGGAGAGCAGGCCGCCCATCACCGCCATGGCCGATCCGCAGAGGACCAGGCGCGCGGAACTGTCCCGGCCGCTGCCGCCCGGACCGAGTTCGCGCTGGATGATCGACGGCAGACTCGGAGTCACCCTGGACAGGAAGGGGAACTCGTCCACGACCACCAGGGTCGGCCGGTCGCCGCGTGACCTGCGAAACAGCTCGGCAACCGCGTCGTTCCAGTCGCGGAAAGGCCGATCGAGCGCCTCACGCGTGTGCCGCACCAGCGCGTCCGCGAAGAGCCGGAGCGACTCCGCCTCCGTAGCCTCGGTGGCGGCGAAGTACATGCCTCCGGTCTCCTCCGCCAGCGCCTGCAGAAGGTAGCTCTTGCCCTGTCTGCGGCGTCCGCTGACAATCCCGAGCGTGGCTCCGCGCCCTGCATCCACCGAGGCGCCCGCCGATACGAAGGAGTTAAGCCCCTGCCATTCCCGTACCCGGTCGAAGACCCGCTCCGGCTTCGGAACCACTCCTGCCTCCACTCTCAGTGAACAGAAGTATAGTTCCCGGAACTACGGTTCTGTGACCGCGTCAGGTGGGGAGGACGTAGCCTCCCACGGAGGACGGGATCACGAAGGAGTCGATCCGCGTCAACCGGTGCGTCGACCGGTTCAACCGGTACCAGGTGTGGAGCCTGCGCTCCTCGCCGCCGACCCGGCGGTCGGAGCGGGTCAGGACGTCGATGTGACCGGCCTTGTCCCAGCGCGCCCGCAGAGCGTCCTCCCCCGTACGGAGCCGGATGGTGATCGTGCTTTTCTTGCCGGTGGCGAGGTTGCGGGTGACGACCATGTTCCGGACGGACTTGCCGGTCTTCGTCCACTTGGTGGCGGCCACGGTGACGCCGTCGGGGCCGAGGTCGCCCCGCATGTAGACGGAACGCCGCAGCTTCACCGACCACGTGCCGGTCGAGTAGAGCACGGCCGTGCGGTTGTTCCCCGCCATCATCCGTCTGCCGTCGGGGCCGAAGTCCCAGGTCTGGTATCCCCTGGGCAGGGTGAAGACCTTCCCGGTGGTCGTGTCGGCGACCCGGTCGACCTCCCATTCGGAGGCGTCGACGCCGCGCATGCTGACGTACCGCCCGCCCGGAGAGAGGGTCAGCGCGTTCATCTGGAGGTCGTCCGGCCAGGTCACCCGGGGGATCTCGCGCGCCCTGCCGGTGGCGGCCGTCCAGATCGTGAGCACGCCGTCCTTCCCGCCGAAGTACGCCGCCTGGGCGCCGTCCTGGGAGACCGCGACGACGGCGGCGGCGACGTACTCGTCGTCGCCCACCGTCCTGCGCGCGCCCGGGAGCGCGACGACGCGGCCGTTGCTCAGCCACAGCTTCAACGGCCCGCACGCGTGCCGGCCGCCGTCGCTCCGCAGGCAGGAACCGATCCCGGCGTAGCGGATCACCGGCTTGACCGCTGCGGCCTCGGCATGGGGAGTGATCGTGAGTGGGGCGGCGGTCACGACCGCGGCCAGGAGTACCCGGTACGGCATTCCGGCATCTTCGCACACCGTCACGGACGTTCGGGTGCAGAAAGCAAGAGATGGCTCAGCCGGGGAGAACCCGCACCTCTGCGGCGGGCAGGTCGGCCCACCAGCGGTCGTAGGCGCGGTAGAGCCGGGTGTCCCGGCCGGTCAGCAGCGCCACCAGCGCCCGGGCCTCCTCGGCGAGCCCCTCCCACGCCTCGGCCGGCAACGGGTGGAAGGCGGTCGCCTCGACTCCGCCCTCGACCTGGCGCCACACGCCCGCGACGTACCCGTCGACCAGGAGCGTCGGCAGCACGTCGCCGTTCGTCCGGATCACGAGCCTGCGGTACTCCGGCGGGAGGACGCGGCTCCGGTCGGCGTACGCCAGCAGGACGCTGTCCCACATGGCCATCAGCCGGGGAGGGGCGGGGGTGTCCGCGGCGGGCCGCGGCGCGCCCGGCACGTCGTACAACTCCGCGCCGCCGGGCCCCTCCACCCGCTCCAGTACGGCGGAGAGGGCGCCCAGCGCGCCGCGCACCCTGGACCGCTGCACCAGGGCGAACTGCGCCACGTCCGCCACGGACGCGGGACCGAAGCCCTCCAGGTAGCGGGTGACCAGCGTCTGCAGGTACTTGTCGGACAGGTCCCTGTCGTACGGCGCCGGCGGCGTCCCCGACGCGATGTACGACGGCCGTGGGCCGAACGACCACGGCCCGCCCATCGGAACGTGCAGCAGCGGCGCGAACGACCGCACCGCCCACCACACGCCTTGCGGCGGGACGGCGAGCCGTTCGGCGAGCCAGGCCTGGACCTCGGCGTTGGTGCGGGGCCGGTCCGCGAACTCCAGCAGATCCGGGAGGAGCGCGTCGGCGTCGGCTGCCCCGAGGCCGCTCTCCGTGAAGCGGCGGTCGCCGAGCCTCGCGCCGCGCAGCGTCGGCTGCATGGCCGTGTGCATGGTCGGGTGGTCGTCGGCGTGCACCACGTGCAGCGTGATCCGCATCAGCGTCGCCTTGACCAGCGCCCGCCCGGCGAACGCCACGTCGAGGTCGGCCGGGTCGAAGGCGGCGAGCCGGTTCCACAACGCGATGTACGGTGAGGCGGGCTGCTGTGCCTGTAGCGCGACCACGCGCCGGACCGCGTCGACGACGCCGACCGGCTCCCGCCGCAGCAGCAGTTGCCGGGCGAGCGTGGCGCGGTTGAGGTCCTGTGCCGTGATTGTCATGGTGCACAAGGACTGTAACGGACCCCGCGCCTTCGCGGATCGGCGCTCTACGAGAGCGCCTCGGCCTCCTCCGGCCGTCCCAGCCTGCGCAGCACGATCGCGAGGTTGCCCCGCGTGATGAGAGTGTCCGGGTGCTCCTCGCCCAGAACCCGGCGGTGTGCCTCCAGCACCGCCCGATTCTCGGCCTCGGCCTCCTCCAACCGCCCCCGCTCGCACAGCACGGTCGCGAGGTTGCCCCGGGAGGCGAGAGTGTCGGGATGCTCCTCACCCAGAACCCGGCGCTGCGCCTCCAGCACCGCCCGGCTCTCGGCCTCGGCCTCCTCCAACCGCCCCCGCTCACACAGCATGTTCGCGAGGTTGCCCCGGCTCTTCAACGTGTCCGGGTGCTCCTCGCCCAGAACCCGGCGGGAGATCTCCAGCTCCGCCCGTTGCTCGGCCTCGGCCTCCTCCAGTCGTCCCAGCCTGCGCAGCACGATCGCGAGAGAGCTCCGGCTGTCCAACGTGTCCGGATGCTCCTCACCCAGAACGCGACGCTGCGTCTCCAGCACCGCCCGGCTCTCGGTCTCGGCCTCCTCCAGCCGTCCCAGCTTGCGCAGCACGTTCGCGAGGATGCATCGGCTCTTCAACGTGCGCGGATGCTCCTCGCCGAGGACCCGGCGGTGCGCCTCCAGCACCGCCCGGCTCTCGGTCTCGGCCTCCTCCAGCCATCCCAGGCTGGTCAGCACCGCCGCGAGGTTGCCCCGGCTGCCCAGCGTGTACGGATGCTCCTCACCCAGGGTCGCCCTGTCGATCGCCAGAGCGTGGGACGCGAAGGTGCGAGCGCGCCGGTAGTTGCCCTCGTCGCGTTCGTGGCGGGCGGCCTCGCGGAAGATCTGGTCGTGCTCCCGGGGTTCGCCTCCGATGGAGTGATGACGGACCAGGTTCTCCACATGAGGGCTCAACACCCGCCGGCGAAGGCGCCCGTCGGACGGGGACAGCCTCGCCGAAGCCGTCCAGGCGCCGGCCAGCCAGGCCAGCGCGAGGTCCCGAGCGGACCCACCCTTTGGGGCCGGCCTCGTCTGGTCCTCGCCCGCGACCACCGCCTGCACGAGCCGGTGGACGGAGACGGTGTCCTCGGTCAGCGTGACGAGGCTGTAGGAGTGCAGCAGCCGCAGCGCGTCCAGCACCATGGGCCTGTCGTCGTCGCCCAGGATGTCACGGGGGATGTCGTCGGGGGCGTAGCAGGCCAGCACCCGCAGCAGACGCACCGCGTAGGGATCGCGCTCGCCGATGGTGTCCAGGTGGACGCGCCAGAGCCGGGCGATGGTCCGCTCGGCCTCTCCTCCCTCGGGAAGTGCGGCGTACATGTGCGCGGGACGAGCCGTCAACAGGGACAGATACCCATCGGGGCTGATGCGGGACTCGCGGATGTAGGCGCCGGCCTGTTCCAGCGCCAGCGGCAGATGCCCCAGCTCCGCGGCGATCGCCTCGATCGCGGGCCGATCGCCGGGCCGGTCCCGCTCGCCCACCGCCGCGATCAGCTCGGTCGCCGCGACCTTGTCGAGCACCTCCAGGGGGAGCGGCCGTACGCCGCCGGGCCAGCGCACCAGCCGCCGCGTGGTGACCAGGATGTGCCCGGTGTGGAGCTGGCCCAGCAGGTCTCGCACATGCGCCGGATCCTCGACGTTGTCGAGCACCAGCAGCCAGTCTTCATGGGCCTGCAGCCACCCCCGCGCCCAGTCGGCCGCCTGATCCCCGGTCAGGGCCGACGCCGTCGGCGGATGCAGCCGTTCGGCCAGCTCGGTCATTCCTGCCTGGATCCGCTCGGCGCTCTCGGCGTTGATCCACCAGGCCAACCGGTAGCGCTCCCGGTTGGCGACGGCGTACTGGCGGGCCAGTTCGGTCTTGCCGACACCACCCAGGCCGTGGATCACCTGGCCGATGACCACCCGGGCCCGGTCCCCGGACAGCTCGTGGTCGAGCAGGGTCAGCGCGCTCTCCCGCCCGACGAACACCGCGGCGGGGCCGTCGGAGACGTTCGTCAGCTTCGCCGGCAGGTCCACCTCGGCCGGAGCGCGCAGCGTCCCCGGCTCCAGTTTGATCGTCCGGTTGTCGACGGGTGAATGATCGCCCGTGGTCACCACTCCGGAGATGTGCTCGGCGGCCACCGCTCTGTCGCCCGATGCCTCGATCTCGGTACGCGCGGGGAGGTCGTGTCCCCCGTGCTCGGCTGTCACGTGGTGGCCCGCGCCGTCTCCGGTGGAGACCCTCGCGGAAGTGGTTCGCGTGCCGATCGACCGCGGCCCGGACGCGGTCACCCGCACCTCTGTGGCCTGATGGTCGGACCGCAGAGCGCGGCGGCTGAGCACCACGCCGTACCCGGAAAGGCCCAGGCCGAGCAGCCCCACGAACACGCCGATGACGCTGGCCCACTTGTCGGCGTCGTCAAGGCCGGCCCTGAACAGCAGCACTCCCAGCGCCACCAGGGCGAGGCCCGCGACCGTTCCGCCCGCTATCCGCCACCCGCGCCTCATGGATTCATGATGAATCGCACTCCGAAAACGTGTGGCTACTTATGAGAAATCGCAACGGAGCGCCCTTCTCCGCAATCGGCGGGAATTACGTGCATAACCGCCCGAATCATCCCTTGGTCACGTTGCGGAGGCTATATCAGGATTCGCGAAGAGGGCGGTGCTCACAGCGGGGCGGCCGGTCAGGCGATGGTGGCCTGCCACCGCCCGCGCTCCAGCCGGATCGCGCCATCAGGGGTGATGGTGACCCATGCCCCGTACAGGGGCAGGCCGCCGTCGACGAGCCACTGATGGCGGATCTGGTCGAGGATGTCCCACAGACGCCGCGGCCCGCTTTGGTGGACGAGCGGGGCCTCGTCGCGCACGCCCTCGGCACGCGCCCAGGAGCCGTCCGCGTGGACCATCCACGCCGTCCGCCGGCCGTCGTCACCCGCCTCGAACCAGTGCGAGACGCCCGGAGCGGTCACCTCCAGCATCGACCGGAGCTCCCACGCCTCGATCACCTCGACCATCGGGTACCGGCCGCGTCCGACGTCCTCGCCGTCCTGGTCGCGGATCTCCTCGAACCTGGCGCTGAGCCCGGGCGGGTAGTCCTCGCCGTGCCGGGTCGTCATGAACCCCGCCCGGTCCCACTGCACCCGCCCGAAGGCGCCGCCGTCGCCGGTCCTGTCCGCGACGATGATGATCATCGTGTTCGCGATCGTCGTGACCAGGCGCCCTCCGGGACGCAGCGCCGCCAGCCAGCTCGCCGGGACCGGCCGTACGGACACCATGGCCGCGATGCGGTCGAACGTCCCCGGCAGGGGCCCGGTGGCGTCACAGGTGACGACCCGCGGGTGCAGGCCGATCCTGTCGAGCCGCTCGGTCGCGGCCTCGGTCAGGTAGGCGTCCAGGTCCACGCTCGTCACGTGCCGATCGCCGAGCCGCCGGGTGAGCAGCGCGGCGCCGTACCCGGAGCCGACGCCGACGTCGAGCACGTCGACGCCGTCCTGGATGTCGGCGTGCTGGTAAATGCGCACGGCCAGGCCGGGCAGAGTCGAAGACGACGTCGGCAGTCCGGCCGGGTGATCCTCGCCCGTGGCGTGGTCGGCGTGTGACGACCCGACCCGGGTCACGAGCGACACGTCGGAGAAGGCCGCCTTCAGCCATTCCCGCTCGTCGGCCGGCCCGTCCCGCAGCGTCCAGAGTCCGCCGCGGTGTTCCCACCATCTCGGGACGAACAACTGGCGCGGCGTGGTGGCCACCGGCCCGCGCCAGCGCGAGGCGGGCCGGGTGACGTCGGCGGCGAGCCGTGCGGCGTGCTGTTCCCAGGTCATCGTTCCCTCGTCGTGTCCGGGTCTCGGAAGCGCGGGTCACAAGCGGGCCGGTCCGGCGTCACACGGTCCCCGCCCTCCTTCACCGGTCCGGCGCCCTCATTGTCCCTGGCTTGGAGGAGAACCGTGCGTGAACCGCACGGTGATGGACAGGCCTCCTTCGGGGCGTGCGCGGGCGGCCAGGGTGGCGTGGTGAGCCTGGGTGACGGCACTGACGATGGCGAGGCCGAGGCCGTACCCGTCGCGGCCGTGCCGTTCGGGCGCCAGTTTCTGGAAGGGTTGGAAAAGGCGCTGGATCTGGTCCTCGGGGACGACCGGCCCGCTGTTGACGACCGTGAGGGCCACCTGCGTGCCGGAGGTCCACGTCGTGACCTTCACGTGCCCGCCTGCGTCGTTGTGGCGGATGGCGTTGTCGACGAGGTTGGCGACGAGGCTTTCGATCAGTCCCGGGTCCCCGGACGTCACCGCGGGCGTCAGGTGGGCGGCGAGGTCGACGCCTCTCCGCGTCGCCTGGTCACGACGGGAGGCGAGCACTCCTCCGGCGACGTCGGCGAGGTCGAGGGTGTCCCAGCGGGTGACGCCGCGCTCGCTGGTGGCCAGGGCGAGCAGTGCTTCGACGAGCCGCTCCTGGTATCCGCCCAGAGCGAGGGCCTCCTGGCAGGCCGAGCGCAGGGTGCCGGCGTCGGCGTCAGGGTCGGCGAGGGCGACTTCGAGGAGGGTGCGCAGGCCGGCGAGAGGGGTGCGCAACTCGTGGGAGGCGTTGGCGACGAAGTGGCGCTGGGCGTCGAAGGAGGCTTCGAGCCGGGCGAACAGGTCGTCCAGGGTGTGACCGAGTTCGGTCAGCTCGTCCGTGGGCTCGCCGAGGTCCAGGCGCCGGTGGAGGTTCCCTGCGGAGATGATTTGAGCCGTGGCGGTGATGGCGCGCAGCGGGTCCAGGAACCGGCCGGCGACGTACCAGCCGAGGGCCAGGGCGACGGGAACCAGGACGACCAGGGCGACGGCGGACCCGGTGAGGAGTTGGGGCAGGCCGATCCCGGACTCCGTCTCGGTGACGGTGCTCGGTTCGGGCAGGCCCGCTGGTCTGGTCTCCTGGATGCCGGCGAGCGGGAGGTCGACGAAGACGAGCACCAGGACTCCCGCGGCGTAGACGCCCGCCGCGTAGACGAGTGCGAGCCGCTTCCGCAGGGACCTTCTGGCGAGTCGCCGGGAGGTCATGCCGGTCCGATGCGGTAGCCGCCTTCGCGGATGGTCTCGATCACGGGCGGGTCGCCGAGTTTGACCCTCAACCGGTGCATGGTGTGCTTGACGGCGCTGCTGAAGGGGTCGGCGGCCTCGTCCCACACGCGTTCGAGCAGTTCCTCGGCGGAGATGACCAGGCCGGGTACGGCGAGCAGGCATTCGAGCAGGGCGAACTCCCTGGGGCTCAGGTCGAGGCGCCGGCCCGCCCGGGACGCGGCACGGCGGGCCGGATCGAGGGTGATGTCCCCGCATTCCAGGGTGGGCGGCAGCGGCGGGGTGGCGCGGCGGGCCAGGGCGCGGACGCGGGCGACCAGTTCGGCGAACGCGAACGGCTTGGGCAGGTAGTCGTCGGCGCCGAGGCCGAGCCCGTCGACGCGGTCCTCGATCGTGCCGGAGGCGGTGAGCATCAGTACGCGGGTCTCGCAGCGGCTGTTGGCGAGCCGCCGGCAGATCTCGTCCCCGTGGACACCGGGCAGGTCGCGGTCGAGGATCACCACGTCGTAGCGGATGGCGGCCAGGCGGTCGAGGGCGGCGGTTCCGTCCAGGACGACGTCGACGGCCATGCCCTCGCGGCGCAGCCCGGTTCCGATGGAGCGGGCGAGGACCTCGAAGTCCTCGACGACGAGGACCCTCACCGCCGCTCACCGCCGACCGTCGGGCGGGCGGAGCGGCCGGGTCGAGGTGCCATGTCTCCACCATGCCAGTTCCCCGGTCGCAGCCAGGTCGCGGCGGCCGCGACCCGGCTGGAACCGGGTGCCCCGTACAACCGTCGCCATGAATCCACTGAAGCCTCGCCGGCTCGGCCGGCAGGACGGTTTCCCCCGGGCGCTGCACGCGGAGTGGACCAGGTTCCGCACCAGGTGCGGCTGGGTGCTCGCCATGGCGGCCTCCGTGCTGGTCACCGTGTCGCTCGGACTGCTGATCGCCGGGGGCGTCCGCAGCACGTGCGTGACCGGGAAGGGCGAGGGCCCCTGCCCCGCGCCTCTGGTGGGCCCCGACGGCACGGCGGTCAGCGACAAGTACTACTTCGTGCACCAGCCGCTCAAGGGGAACGGCGCCGTCACCGCCCGGGTGTCGGACCTGACCGGGCAGATGCGGATGCCGGACGCCGTCCCCGGGGTGCGTAATGTCAAGGAGGGGGTCGTGCCGTGGGCGAAGGCCGGGCTCCTGGTCAGGCAGAGCCTCAAGCAGGGCACACCGTACGCCGCCGTGATGCTCACCGGAGAGCACGGCGTACGGATGCAGTACGACTACACCCACGACGTGGCCGGTGATCCTCACGACGGCCCGCGGTGGCTGCGACTGACCAGGTCGGGCGAGACCGTCACCGGCTACGAGTCGGACGACGGCAGGACGTGGACCGAGGTCGGCGCGGCCACGCTGACCGGGCTGCCCGAGACGGTCGAGATCGGGCTGTTCGCCACCTCGCCAGGAGTGCTGTGGAAGACGGCAGAGGCCTTCGCCCAGGCCACCGCCACCTTCGACCAGATCACATTGCAGGGCGCCGACGGTCCGTGGCGCCGCGACGACGTCGGCGCCGTCATGGAGCCCGACGGCAGGACGCCGCACCACCCGGGCGGGGCCGTCGAGTCCGGCGGCAGGTTCGTCGTGACCGGGGGCGGCGACATCGGTCCCGCCACGATGGAGGGCGGCGTACGCGCCGACCTCATGCTGACCGGCGGGGCCCTGGGACTGATCCCGGTGCTCGTGGCGGCGGTCACGTTCTTCACGGCCGAGCACCGGCGCGCTCGGATCAGGACCCTGCCGCAGCCGGCGCGGCCACTGGCGGCCAAGGCCATCGTGGTCGGCGCGGTCGCGTTCGCGGCGGGGCTGGTGGCCGCGGGGGTCGTGGTCCCCGTCGGCCTGGCGATACTGCGTGCCCATCAGAACCCGGTCCAGCCGATCCCCCTGAGCACCGAACTCCGGGTGATCATCGGCTACGCGGCGCTGACCGCGGCCTCCGCCGTACTGGCTCTGGGCCTCGCCGCGCTGGTCAGACGGACCGTCGTCGCCGTCGGGCTGGCCGTCGCGCTGGTCGTCGTGCCCTACCTGCTGGCCACCGTGGGCCTGCCGTCATGGCTGCTGACGATCACCCCGGCCGCCGGTTTCGCGATCACGCAGAGCGTCCCCACGTTCGCGCACGTGGACGTGATCCCTTCACTGCTCGGAGGTTACTACCCGCTCCCGCCATGGGCGGGCTTGGCCGTCACCTGCGGATACGCCGCCCTCGCCCTCGTGGCGGCGACAGCCGTACGCCGCGGAGAAGTGCCTCGTCAGGGTCCGCTCACCTGAAGGTGCGAGAACCACCGCCACCGGACCGCGGAGCGGGAGAAGTCAGCCCGGAGAAGTCAGCCCGGAGAAGTCAGCCCGGAGAAGTCAGCTCAGCGCGGCCGCCTTGCGCAGCAGCACCGAGCGTTCGCGCTGGTTGGCGCACAGCCGGGCGGCCAGCTCCAGCTCGGCGCGCGCTTCCGGTCGCCGTCCGAGCCGGGCCAGCAGCTCACCGCGTACGGTCGGGACCAGATGCGAACCGGGGAGCCGGTCCGAGGCGATCAACTCGTCCACGATGGCCAGGGCCTGCGCCGGGCCCGAGGCCATGGCGACGGCGACGGCCCGGTTGAGCTCGACCACCGGCGAGGGCGCGACCCGGCCGAGTGCCTCGTAGAGCACCACGATCCGGTCCCAGTCGGTCGCCTCCACCGAGGGCGCCGACGCGTGGACGGCGGCGATCGCGGCCTGCAGGCCGTAGGGGCCGAGGCCGCGAGCCGACGCCTTGGCCAGCGCGGCCAGCCCACGGCGGATCGCCGAGTAGTCCCACCGCCGCCGGTCCTGCTCGTCGAGCAGGACCGGCGAACCGTCCGGGCCGGTCCGGGCCGGGAAACGCGCGGCCGTCAGCTCGCACAGCGCCAGCAGACCGTGCACCTCCGGTTCGTCCGGCTGCAGCGCGGCCAGCGTGCGGGAGAGCCGGATCGCCTCGTACGCGACGTCGGGGCGCAGCAGCCGGTCGCCCGACGTGGCCGTCGACCCCTCGGTGAAGATCACGTAGAGGACGCTGAGCACGCCGCCCAGCCGCTCCCGGCGCTCGGCGGCCGGCGGCAGCTCGAACGGCACCCCGGCCGCCGCGATCGTCTTCTTGCCCCGGGTGATGCGGGCCTGCACGGTCGGCACGGGTACGAGGAACGCGCGGGCGATCTCCTCGCTGGACAGGCCGCCGACCACGCGCAGGGTCAGCGCCACCCGCGCCTCCGGGGAGAGCACCGGGTGGCAGCTGACGAACATCAGCGCCAGTACGTCGTCATCGATCCTGTCGGGATCGATCTCCTCCTCGACCGCTGATTCAGCCGCCGAGTGGGCCGCCAGCAGGGCGTATCGGTCCTGGAGGGCGGTCCGGCGGCGGATCGCGTCGATCGCCCGCCGCCGGGCCGTGGCCATGAGCCAGCCGGCCGGATTCGCCGGAGCGGCGAGCGGCCACGACACCAGCGCCTCGGCCACCGCCTCCTGGGCCGCGTCCTCGGCCAGCCCGAAATCGCCGGTGAACCGGGTCAGCGCGGCGACGATCCGCGCCGACTCGATCCGCCAGACGGCCTCGACATCGGCCGTACCCATCAGATCCGGCCCCTGCTCTCGTTGGTCACTCGCCGACCTGCGGGACCTCGTCGCTCCCGGGCACCCGCCGGATCTCGATCTTCGACCCGGGGGCCGCCGGGACCCGCTTGGCCCACTCGACCGCCTCCTCTTTCGAGGCGACGTCGAGCAGGAAGAAGCCCCCGAACAGTTCCTTGGTCTCGCCGTACGGCCCGTCCGTGACCACCGGGGTCTCGCCGCTGAAGTCGACCACGACGCCCTGGCCCGGATCGTCCAGCCCTTCCGCCGCCAGGAGAACGCCGGCCTTGACCGTCTCCTCGATGAAGCGGTGGGTCCTGGCCATCAACTCCTCGATGTCGGCCATCATGGCCGCGTTCGACTCATCGGTGCCCCGCATGATCAACAGGTACTTCGACATCGCGTTCTCCTCGTCCGGCGGGGCCGCCTCTCGGCCCTCGCACCCCTACGTCGAACGAGCGGCCCGCGGATCGACACGGCCCCGGAGAAATCTTCCCTCACCGCTCGGAAGAGGAAGGCGGAGCCGTCACGAATCAGGGGTTACTTGAGGAGCTGGGGGGCCATGACCATGCGCTGGATCTGGTTGATGCCCTCGTAGATCTGGGTGTTCTGCGTTTGTGATCTGCGCTGGTGGTGGCATCGGCGGGCGGTGGCATGATGGCGGCGTCGCCAGTGTGACCAGTGCAGGATCTCCTCGGTCCGGCGGTGTCGAGTGAGGGTGAGGGCGGCCAGGAAGCGGCGGATCTCGGGCATCGTCAGGGCGAGATGCTCTTCGTCACCGTCGGGCTGTGCTGCGGCCAGGGCCGCGAGGAAGGCCAGGGCGAGCATCGCCAGGGTGATGTGGCGGTGCCAGCCATCCCAGCTGCAGACCTGGTAGTGGTCCAGCCCGACCTGGCCCTTGGCGGCCTGGAAGGACTCCTCAACAGTCCAGCGGATGCCGGCGATGCGTACCAGGGCGGCCAGCGGTGTCGGTCGGGGTACGTAGCAGGGGTAGAAGGCCAGTTCCCCGGTGGCCGGGTTGCGGCGCATTAGCAGCCATCGGTGACCGGGCCGGTGGCTGTCGTTGCAAGTCCAGGCCCAGGCGTACCAGCGGCGCCCTTTGGCTTTATGTGAGCCTTGTTGTCATTGAAGTCCGGGATCAGAACTTTGGTACCTGCGGAGCATTCGCTCGCCATATAATGAAATATCCCGGTTCGGGCCGGCAACCGACCAGAACGGCAATATTCTTATATATTGCTACGTCCATAAGGGCCCAGGTGGTGTCGAACTCGTTTTCACGAACTGGCATACGGGTCCATGAAGAGCCGTCCACCGAGTACCAGACCAATCCGGCGTCCTCTTGAGTTTCTCCAACGGCCGTGTCTCCGATCGCAATGAATCCGCTGCCCCAGTTGTGTACCGCGTTGATACGACGTTCGCTCGCCGGTACCACGCCGGCGTCAGGCAGTTGCCCTGGATCGATGGTGCCGGGTCGCCATACGCCCTCACGATGGTACCAAACCTGCGGTTCTCCGGGTTTTGGGTTATATGGGAATGCGACCACGGTCGACGCATTTCCGCTCATGTGTTGAACGGCGTCAACTTGCTTGAGGTCCGCGCCGATGCCCTGCCAGTGAACGGCGTCTTGGGATGAGAGAACCCTAGTCCCCCCACTGTAGCTCATGCTCAGTAGAAAGCCGTGTGGAGTCGCTTCAGCTACTGCGCAACAGGACATCTCGTCGGGGGGGTATGGAATTTTTTTCATGTCAAAGACGCGACCATCATAAGAGTGCCAGACGTAGACCCCGTGATAGTTGTCAGGATAATAGGTGTCGTAACCGACGACGATGACGCCAAAAGGTCCAGCTGCAATCGTGGTCCGAATACCTATAGGAGAGTCTACGTTGAGATCCTCCATTGTCAGAGGAATCGCTTTCCAGGCTTCACCGTTCTCGGTTCGCCAAACCACCAGCCTGTTGTGCGAGTTCCAGCCGAGCAGATAGGCGGCTTCGCCATACCCGGCCACTATTCGATTGCAGCTGTAGCAATCGATCATCTTCTCTGGTGTTGCACGATGCCAGTTTAGGCCGTCCTTGGAGGCGTAGACTCCCTCGTCTCGGCCTTCGTTACCACTACCCGTGCTACTAGCTAGGAGCAGCCCGCCGTTCCATCCCACTTCTTGCTTGTCCGGGCCTAACCCAGGCGCCTTTATCGGTGGAACCTTTGTCCACTTTGAAGCCTGGAACGATTCGCGTCTGGACAGAGTGGGCGATACAGCTGACGATATGGGGAGGGTTTGCGTTGAGCTTGCAGTGCAAGATGTCGCGACGAGGATTGCTAATATTGAAGTCAGTTTCTTCAGCATGATGGCCTCCACATCGAGAGGGTGGGATCCATACAAAATCGCCGCGACGCTGTCGTTGCGGTCACCCGGAACGGCGGCTTCCCAGATTCCGGTAGCACCAGTTCGCCCTGGTGGTCGCCGGACGTCCATTCGATGATCAAGCGAAACTCAACGTTACCCGATCCAACCTCAGGAGTTATCAGGAACTGCTCTGGCTCGATCTCGCTAACCTTGTATGGAAAAGGGGCGCTATCACGCTCGGGTACGACCCGTGGTACGGCAGCGTCAAGGTCTACAACATAATGGCGGGGCGTCATTCCGCCCTCACAACCCAGCGGGAGATAGGTGCCGGATACTGCCGGAGAACGCCGTATAACCTCGACTCTCATCTTCTGGAGGATCACAGATCTGCGGTTGAGTCCCTGGACTGTCACAGTAATCCGGCCCCCGCTGCTTAACACCGCGTCGGCTGGCGCCTTATCCGGCGAGTACGGGAACTGGTCGCTGCTCCGGTTCACCACCACCCAACCGGAGTCCCCGCAGCTGACCGGCGCGAATGAGGTCACCGCCGCCACAGGTGTTTCGAAAGGTGGGGTTTGGGTAGCCGAGGTGTTTCCGGCCGGTTTGCTCTCAAATGGCCGCAGAAATGCCCCCGTCGAGTACACTAAAGCAGCAACCATCCCGACTGTCCCGATGGCGACACCGATTACCCTCAGCCTGTTTCGTTTTGGTTGAGTATTTGCCTCGAATGCGGCCTGAAGCTGTGACAGTTGATTTTCGATATCACTAAGCATATCCCGAAACGACGTCGAAGCCGGGGCCTGCGCCTCGAAAGAGTGGGTAACTTCCTTACCTGTTTCCGTGCGATACCACCAGGCGCCGAGCTCGAAGCATGCCGCAACGGCGGACACAGCCTTCTGCCTATCGCCGGAGTAATCGTGAACAGCCTCATTGCCACTTTCACGAACTGTGTGGAAGGCTTGACGAATATGATCTGGAATCACTCCAGCATTCGCTAGTTCATCTATCCGTCCCGCCTGGCCCCTTACCCTCCTGGAATTGATCCCCGCACGCTGAGCGATTATCTTCGCCAGCGTTTCTCCGAATCGGCGTGCCTTGCCCATCGCCGCGTCTGGGTCAGAGTCGACGTAAAGCTCGGCTGCGGCCGCGTCTCCCGCTAACAGTAAAGCCGGCTCGGCAAGAAACCGGAAGTTGCGCGAGTTGCCCACCATCAATGCCAGCTGATCGGCCAATGCCTCCCCTTGAAGATCAAACTGTCGAGCAGTGTAGGCTATCGGGAGAAACGTGTAAGCGAAAGACCCAATTTCTGGCCGGCGGCACCGTGCAGTGTTCTGCGTCGTGCTGTTGGCCCACCTGGGCCGACTGCCCAAACGGGCCTTCAACCAGGGCATACGCTTCTCGATACCTGCGGCGGCTTCTCACTGTCGTACGTGCTCTCACGGAACACCCACAGAACACGATCACAGTTCTCGGTGCTCCAGCCGATCCTGGTCGTAGGGTCCAAGGATGGCTTGCCAGCCGTTACCAACGAGCCGCTCTCGCTGTTCGGTGCCAAAACGCAAGGCCGTTGGGCCGCCAGGTTCGAACACAAGAAGCGGCACGGAAGACGACCTTCCGCTTTTCCGGCGAAACAACCACCCTGCTCCCCCGGTCTGCGCCGAGGTCAGCGGTGCTGCTCGGATGCCGAGGTGCGCTCATGGTGGCCGACGTTGTCGTCACCGTTGTCGTCAGGTCGGACGCCGGGGCGTGTCAGGAGAAAGGCTCACCCGGAACTTAAGCCTCCTGATGAGCGTTTCTCGTGGCAGAAGGGAGGGCTCGCCTTGCTGACTACCATCCTCGGCATCGGCTCGTTAATCGGACTCGCTATCTCTCTGTTACTGCTGGCCTGGCAAACTCGCGCTGTCGCAAAACAAACCGCCGCAGTCGCTCGCCAGGCCGAAATCGAAAACGGGATTGCCGCCGCCGAAGTCCACGATAAGGTCATGAGCGGTATGCGGGAGGTCCTGCTTCAGTTGGTGGCGCACCCGGATTTGCGCGCCTATTTCTACGATGGCAAGCCCTGCCCCCACCGTGGGAAGCGCCGACACCAGGTGCTCTCCCTGGCCGAGGCATTTGCCGATACGTTGAGTTCGGGACTTAAAGCCCACGCGTGGACTCCGTCTGCTCCAACATTGCACGGGTGGCCACAGTATTGCCGCTACATGCTGGCGCACAGTCCTGCGCTCAGGCTAATCGTGCAGCGTTGGCCCGCGTGGTGGCCGGATCTCTCGAAACTCAGCGACGACGGCTGACGACCTCATTACGAGTTATGACACGATCGTCCAGGACCGTCCACCGTCATCTCGTTGGACCTGGTCAGGCGGCGTTGATGAGGTCATTCCGTCCAGCATCGTCCAGACCTGTCCACGGCTGTTGTCAGCAGCCGCGTTGGCAAGAGCGCTCCGTTGGAGCGGGGGTCGACCTCTTATACCGAGAAGCGGATATCGGATGAAGGCTCCGTTCACCCAGATCGGGCCTTGACCGCACCGTGATCCGGGGCGACAGGTGCTGCACCTGCTCTATCGAGTTCGCCCGTACCTGGACACCTAAGTTCTGCGTGCGAGAACAAGCCGGCAGCGCGGGCTGCCATCTTCGCGTCGGCCAAGGGCCGTCAAAGGGACTGTCGTCACGGTGAATCCGGCTGCTGTCAGGTCATTGCGGACCGCGTGCAGCGGGCAGGTGCCGTAGTACATGACGAAGG
>NZ_JABBWW010000023.1:0-135768 GCF_014161385.1 Microbispora sp. H10670
CGAACCAAACAAGGCCTGTCCAAGAAGGAGATCATCCGCTGCCTCAAACGCTACGTCGCCCGAGAGCTCTACCGGATCATCACAGCGAACGATCAAC
Source organism: Microbispora sp. H10670 (assembly GCF_014161385.1). Taxonomy (NCBI): domain Bacteria; kingdom Bacillati; phylum Actinomycetota; class Actinomycetes; order Streptosporangiales; family Streptosporangiaceae; genus Microbispora; species Microbispora sp. H10670. Next base: position 98 of record NZ_JABBWW010000023.1, read on the forward strand.
AAGTCGCCGCTTGACATCCATAGGAGCATCATCCGCGGCCCGGCCCGAAAGGTAGGGTCGGGAGACGTGCCATCGATTCCGCAGCCCCTGCGCCCCGACGACGAGGGCGGCGCCGACGCGGCCGTGGCGGCGGCGCTGTCGGCGTTCGAGGCCGGTACGGCGACCGCCGCCGACGTCCTGGCGGCGCTCGCCGGGACCCGGCTGCTGGTGCCCGTGGTCGCTCTGCTGACCGAGTCGGAGGTCGGCGAGCACGGCCTGCGCCAGGAGAAGGAGAGCGAGATGGCCCTCCCCAAACTGGTGGGTAAGGACGGCCGTGAGGCGGTGCTCGCCTTCACCGGCGCCGAGCCGATGCGCCGGTGGCGGGCGGACGCCCGGCCGGTGCAGGCGACCGCCCCCCAGGTGTGCCAGGCCGCACGCCACGAGAACGCCGCCGCCGTGGTCGTGGACGTGGCCGGGCCGGTCCCCTTCGTGATCGAGGGCGGCATGCTGCACGCTCTCGCGACAGTGGAGGAGGCGAGGCGCGACGCCGGCGCCGTCGACCGCCTCACCAGGGAGGTGCCGGACGCGACGGTCGCCCGGATCGGCGCCGGTGAGGACGCACCCCGCCGCCGATGGTGGAACCGCCGCCGCGCCTGACTCGGCAGCGCGGGGCTCACCCGCCGCGCCTGGCCCCACAGCGCGGGGCTCACCCGCCGCGCCTGACTCGGCAGCGCCGGGCTCACGCGCCACGCCTGGTCGCCTCTGGTTCTCCACAGGAGAGCGGCCGTCCACAGGGCCGTGCTCGGACCATGCGGGTCCGGCGCACGGGCGTTAGGGTCGGCCGCGTGTCCCTCCCCGTCATCGTCGCCGCCGCCGTCCTCGGCCTTGTCGCGGGCGCGTACGCCCGGGCGTTCGCCACGGGCTTCGACACGCGGCCCGAGGCGAGGGGCGGGGTGGAGCCGGGCGGCCACAGGGCCGAGGTGGTTCGCGCGTTCGCGTCGGCGGTGCGCGCGGCGCCGCTGCCCCGCCCGCCGTACCTGCTCGAAGGCGTGACCGCGCTGGCCGCGGCGCTGGCCGCCTGGCGGGTCCACGACGGCTGGGTCCTGGCCGCCTGGTCGTACGCCGTGGTGGCCGGCGCCGCGCTCGCGGAGATCGACCGGAGGACCTGGCGGCTGCCCGACGCGATCACGCTGCCGTCGTACCCGATCCTGGTGGTCCTGCTCGCGCCGTCGGGCCGCCTGCTGCCGGCCCTGGCGTCGGGGTGCGCGCTCGGGGCCGTCTACGCCGTGCTGTGGTTCATCCGCCCGGCCGGTCTCGGGCTCGGCGACGTCAAGCTGGCCGGGCTGATCGGCCTGCTGACCGGCGCGCTCGGCACGCAGTCCGTGATCGTCGCAGGGATGGCCGGGCAGGTGCTCGGCGCGCTGTACGCCGTGGGACTGCTCCTGGCGCGCAGGGCCACCCGGACGACCGAGTTCCCGTTCGGCCCGTTCATGCTCGCGGGCGCGCTGGTCGCGCTGTGTCTCACGAACGGGGCATGAAGAGCCGTGTCCGGCGCGCGGTCTCTGACGAATCCGGCCCGATCAACTGTGAACGACGTACCGGGCCGGGTGGGCCTGGCCTGATGTGCGGGGATGCGCACACGGGTGTCGGGGTGACGCCGCAGTCGGGCGCACATGGAAGACTGGTCGTCATGCTGCGCTGGTTGACCGCCGGGGAGTCACACGGCCCCGAGCTTCTCGCGATCCTGGAAGGCCTCCCCGCCGGAGTGTCGGTGACCACCGCCGACCTCGACGAGGCGCTGCGCCGCCGCCGTCTCGGATACGGCCGCGGGGCACGGATGAAGTTCGAGCAGGACGTGGTGACGATCTCCGGAGGCGTACGGCACGGCCGCACGCTCGGATCGCCCGTCGCCATCCGCATCGGCAACACCGAATGGCCGAAGTGGGAGACCGTGATGGCCGCCGACCCGGTGGACCCGGCCGTCCTGGAGGGTCAGGCGCGCAACGCGCCGCGGTCCCGGCCCCGTCCCGGCCACGCCGACCTCGCGGGCATGCAGAAGTACGGCTTCGACGACGCGCGGCCGGTGCTCGACCGGGCCAGCGCGCGTGAGACGGCCGCCCGCGTGGCGCTGGGCCAGGTCGCCCGTTCCTTCCTCAAGCAGGCTCTCGGCGTCGACATCGTCAGCCACGTGGTCTCGATCGGCGAGGCCGTCACGCGCCGCGACGTGATCCCCGGCCCGGCCGACCTGGAGGCGGTGGACGCCGACCCGGTGCGCTGCCTCGACCCGGACGGGAGCGCGGCGATGATCGCCGAGATCGACAAGGCGCACAAGGACGGCGACACCCTCGGCGGGGTGGTCGAGGTCGTCGCCTACGGCCTGCCGCCGGGCCTCGGCAGCTACACGCACTGGGACCGGCGCCTCGACGCCCGTCTCGCCGCCGCGCTGATGGGCATCCAGGCGATCAAGGGCGTCGCGGTCGGCGACGGCTTCGAGACCGCCCGCCGCCCCGGTTCCCGGGCCCACGACGAGATCGAGAACACCGCCGAGGGCGTCCGCCGGATCACCAACCGGGCCGGCGGCGTCGAGGGCGGCATGACCAACGGCGAGCCGTTGCGGGTCAGCGCGGCGATGAAGCCGATCTCCACGGTGCCCCGGGCGCTCGCCACGGTCGACGTGCTGACCGGCGAGGCGGCCAAGGCCCACCACGAGCGCTCGGACGTGTGCGCCGTCCCGGCCGCCGGGATCGTCGCCGAGGCCATGGTCGCGCTGGTGCTCGCGGACGCGGCGGTCGAGAAGTTCGGCGGCGACTCCGTCGAAGAGGTGGCGCGCAACCTGGCGGGCTACCTGTCCTCCCTGGTGATCAAGTAATAAGGTCAGTGATCATGCAATCGGCGTCCAACGGCCCGGCCGCGGTCCTCATCGGCCCGCCAGGTTCGGGCAAGTCAACGGTCGGTCGGCTCCTCGCGGACCGTCTCGGCCTGCCGTTCCGCGACACCGACGCCGACGTCGAGGCCGCCGCGGGCAAGACCGTCAGCGACGTGTTCGTGGAGGACGGCGAGGAGCGGTTCCGCGAGCTGGAGGCGGAGGCCGTGCGGTCCGCGCTGGCCGATCATCCCGGGGTGCTCGCGCTCGGGGGCGGCGCGATCCTGCACGAGGCCACCCAGGAGCTGCTGGCCGGCCACCGGGTCGTCTACCTCCAGGTCGGGCTCGACCAGGCGGTCAGGCGGGTCGGCCTCGCCTCGGCCCGGCCGCTGCTCGTGCTGAACCCCCGCAGCCGCCTGCGGACGCTGATGGAGGAGCGCCGCCCGATCTACGAGCGGCTCGCCGCGGTCGTCGTGAAGACCGACGACCGCGAGCCGGAGGACGTCGTGGCCGAGATCGAGGGGGCGCTGTGACCGCGACCCGCATCACCGTCGGCGGTGAGAGCCCCTACGACGTCGTGGTCGGCGCCGGAGTGCTGCCGGAGCTGCCGGGCCTGCTCGACCCGAAGGTCCGCACGGTCGCCGTCATCCACCCCGCCGGGCTGCCGGAGATCGCCCGGCCCGTTCGCGAGGCGCTGGAGGCCGCCGGGCTGGAGGTCCTCTCGCTGCCCGTGCCGGACGGCGAGGAGGCCAAGACGGTGCACGTCGCGGCCGAGCTGTGGTCGGCCTTCGGCCGGTACGGCATCACCCGGTCCGACGCGGTCGTCGGAGTCGGCGGGGGAGCGACCACCGACCTGGCCGGGTTCGCGGCGGCGACGTGGCTGCGCGGGGTGCAGGTCGTCCAGGTGCCGACCACGCTGCTGGCGATGGTCGACGCGGCCGTCGGCGGCAAGACCGGCATCAACACCCCCGAGGGCAAGAACCTGGTCGGGTCCTTCCACCCGCCCAAGGGCGTGCTGTGCGACCTCGCCATGCTGACGAGCGTGCCGCGCGACGACTACGTCGCGGGACTCGCGGAGATCATCAAGGGTGGGTTCATCGCCGATCCGACGATCCTGCTGCTCGTCGAGGACGATCCCGCCGGCGCCCGCACCCCCGAGGGCGAGCACACCCGGGAGCTGGTCGAGCGCAAGATCCGGGTGAAGGCCGACGTCGTGGGCGCCGACCTGCGGGAGAGCGGCCTGCGGGAGATCCTCAACTACGGTCACACCCTCGCCCACGCCATCGAGCGGGTCGAGGACTACCACATCAGGCATGGCGAGGCGGTGGCCATCGGGCTCGTCTACGCCGCCGAGCTGTCCCGGCTCGACGGCCGGGTCGGCCGCGACCTCGTGGACCGGACGCGCTCCATCCTGGAGTCGGTCGGGCTGCCCACCACCTACCGGGCCGCGGCCTGGCCGCGCCTGCGCGAGCACATGCGGGTGGACAAGAAGGCCAGGGGAGCCGTGCTGCGGTTCGTCGTGCTCGACGACGTCGCGAGACCGGCCCGCCTGGAGAACCCCTCCGAGGAGCTCCTGGAGGCGGCGTACCAGGAGGTGGCCCGATGAGGCCGGTGCTCGTCCTGAACGGCCCCAACCTGGGGCGCCTCGGCAGCCGGGAGCCCGACGTCTACGGCGCGCAGACCTTCGAGGACCTGTCGGCCCTGTGCCGCGACGCCGGCCGCGAGCTGGGCCTGTCGGTCGAGGTCAGGCAGACCGACGACGAGGCCGAGCTGGTCGGCTGGATCCACGAGGCCGCCGACAGCAAGACCCCGGTGGTGCTCAACCCCGCCGCGTTCACGCACTACTCCTACGCCCTGCGCGACGCGATCGCGCAGCGTACGGCGCCGCTGGTGGAGGTGCACATCTCCAACCCGAACGCGCGGGAGGAGTTCCGCCACACCTCGGTCGTGGCGGCGGTGGCCACCGGGACGATCGCGGGGTTCGGCATGCGGTCGTACGAGCTGGCGCTGCGTGCGATCGCCGAGATGGGCGAGTGACGAAAGAAGGGTCCATGGGGTACCGGTCGTACGTGGCGGTCGGAGACAGTTTCACCGAAGGGCTGGGCGACCCCCTCCCGGACGCGCCGCCTCCGGCGCCGGGGGAGGTGGTCCGCTACCGGGGGTGGGCCGACCGGGTCGCCGAGCGGCTCGCGGTGCTGGAGCCGGAGTTGCGTTACGCCAACCTGGCCGTGCGGGGGAAGCTGATCGACCAGATCGTCGCCGACCAGGTGCCCGTGGCCGTCGAGATGAAGCCCGACCTGATCAGCTTCTGCGCCGGCGGCAACGACCTCATCCGCCCCGGCAGCGATCCGGACCGGATGGCCAAGAAGGTCGCCGCGGCCGTACGCGACCTGCGGGCCACCGGCGCGGACGTCGTGCTCTTCACCGGCACCGACCCCCGCGACACGCCCATCATGCGGCGTGTGCGCGGCCGGTTCGCGATCTTCTACATGCACGTCCGCTCGATCGCCGACCTGTACGGCTGCCACCTGGTGGACATGTGGTCGATGCAGGGGCTGCGCGACTGGCGGGCCTGGAGCGGGGACCGGCTGCACATGAACGCCGAAGGCCACCGCCTGGTCGCGGCGAGGGTGCTGCACGTGCTCGGCCTGCCCGGCGAGGACGACTGGCGCAAGACCTGGCCGCCCCGGGAAGCGGTGAACCCGAGGGCCAAGCGCCAGGAGGACGTGCAGTGGCTCAGGGAGCACTTCGGCCCCTGGATCGGCCGGCGGCTCCGCGGCACCTCCTCGGGCGACGGCCTCGCCCCCAAGCGCCCCGATCTCAGCCCCCTGCCCCCGTCGACCACCTGACCGTGACGTCGAGGTGGCGGCGCGCGGGCTCGCGCGGCGGCGCGTTCCGGCGCGGGCGGGTGTGGCTGCTCGCGGCGCTCGTGGCTCTGCCGATCGCGGCGGCCGCCGTCGTGGCGGTGGCCTACCCCGCGGTCGCCGCCGCCACCTGCCCCGGCTGTTACGGACTGGAACGGCTGGCGGGGGACGTCTACGCGGAACAGGGCCTGCCGCCGTACCGGAAGCGGCAGGTGGTCTCGGCCGTGGAGGAGGCGGAGCGGCGCGTCCGCGACTTCTACGGAGACAGGCGGGCCTCTCCGCGGATCCTCGCCTGCCTCAGCGACCGCTGCTACCGGCGGATCGGCGGTGGCGGGGAGCGGGGCGTCGCCGTGCTGAACCGCGCGGTGATGCTGTCGCCCTCGGGCGTGGACCCGGTCATCGCCTCCCACGAGATGTCACACGTCGAACTGCACGCCCGGCTTGACTCGGGAGCAGAGGTGCCGCAGTGGTTCGACGAGGGCCTGGCCGTCCTGGTCTCCGGCGACCCGCGGTATCTCGCCCCCGAGACCGCGCCGGGCACCGCGCCCGACACCGTGCCCGACACCGTGCCCGACACCGTGCCCGACACCGCGCCGGGCACCGCGGCCGACCGCTGCCTCGTGAGCACGGACGCCCCGCTGCCCGCGACGCTGGACGCCTGGTTGCGGGCCGCCGGCGCCGACCGGACCACCTATGCCCGGGCGGCGTGCCGGGTGAGCCGATGGGTCGCCGCCAACGGCGGGCCGCACGTCGTGCTCGACCTCGTCCGGCGGCTCGACGCGGGCGAGACCTTCGGCGCCGTCACGGGGATGTGAGGGAGCGCCCGGCATCGCGGAGAGCGAGCGGCGGGGCTTGGGCCGCCGGTCCCGCTCTCGAACACCGTCCGCGCGTGCTTCGGGAGCGCTGCACGCGCGCGGGGGTGCCGGTGCGGGGGCAGAGGTGTTGTGCGGGCGGCGCTGGGTCCCGCTCGGAGGTCAGAGGTCGGCGGTCAGGCGGCGCAGGGCCTCGCGGACCTTTCCGGGGTCGGTGGTGCGCCAGTAGGGCGGCAGCGAGTTCAGCAGGAAGCCGCTGTAGCGGGCCGTGGCCAGCCGGGGATCGAGCACCGCGACGACGCCGCGGTCGTCCATCGAGCGCAGCAGGCGGCCCGCCCCCTGGGCCAGCAGCAGCGCGGCGTGCGTGGCCGCGACCGCCATGAAGCCGTTGCCTCCCTTGGCCGCGACGTGCCGCTGCCGCGCGGAGGCGAGCGGGTCGTCGGGGCGCGGGAACGGGATCCGGTCGATGATCACCAAAGTCAGCGACGGCCCTGGCACGTCGACGCCCTGCCACAGGGAGAGCGTGCCGAACAGGCAGGTGGCGGGGTCTCCGGCGAACTGCTTGACGAGCTGTCCGGTCGCGTCGTCGCCCTGGCAGAGCAGGGGCACGTCCAGCCGTTCGCGCAGCGCCTCCGTCGCGGCCTTGGCGGCCCGCATGGAGGAGAACAGGCCGAGCGTGCGCCCGCCCGCCGCCTCGATCAGCTCGGCGATCTCGTCGACGTACGCCTCCGGCAGGCCGTCGCGGCCGGGCTGGGGGAGATGCGTGGCGACGTAGAGGATGCCGCGGCGCGGGTGGTCGAACGGCGAGCCGACGTCCAGGCCGGTCCACTCGCCCGGCCGCAGGCCCCACTGCCGGGCCAGGCTGTCGAAGGTGCCGCCCAGTGCGAGCGTGGCGCTGGTGAGGACGACGGTCCGGTCGCCGAACAGCTTGTCCCGCAGCATGCCGCCCACCGACAGCGGCGCGACCCGCAGGGTGGGCGGGACGCGGCCGCGGCCCTCCTCCAGCCAGACGACCTCCGCCCGGTGGATCTCCTCGGCCTCCGCGTCGCCGCCCGCGCGGCCCGTGGGCCCTCCGGACGCCGCGGCCCCGGTGCCTGAGGACCGGGTGCCTGAGGACCGGGTGCCTGAGGACCGGGTGCCTGAGGACCCCGAGTCCGAGGCCCTGGAGTCCGGATCATCGGAGTCGTCGGCACTGAGGCCCGTGCCGGTCCCGCCGGCGGCCGGGCCGAACGCGTCGAGCATCCGCTGCGCGGTGTCGTGGACGTCGTCGAGCACGGTGAAGGCGGCCTTGCGCAGCCCGGCGTTCTCCGGGTCGTCCTTGTCCTTGTTGCGCGGCCCGAGCGCCGTGATGCACGCGAACGCGGCGTCCCGCACCAGAGAGAGCGTCAGCCCGAGCGACTGCGGCAGCGTGTCGACGCGGCCGGGCGGCGCGGCGCCCAGCAGGGCGCGCAGGTCCTCGCCCGCCTCCTGCAGCCGGTCGGCCACCCCCTGCTCGACGAGCCGTCCCGCCCGGCGCACCGCCAGGCTCACCGTGGCCTCGGACAGCTCGCCGGTGACCACGGAGGTGACCCGGTCGGCGAGCTCGTGCGCCTCGTCCACGACGACCACGTCGTGCTCGGGGAGGACGGCGAAGTCCTCCATCGCGTCGATCGCGAGCAGCGCGTGGTTGGTCACCACGACGTCGGCCTCGCCCGCCCGCTCCCGGGCGAGCTCGGCGAAGCAGTCGGCGCCGCTGGGGCAGCGCTGGGCGCCCAGGCACTCCCGGGCGGTCACCGAGAACTGCCGCCAGGCCTGGTCGCTGACCCCTGGCACGATCTCGTCGCGGTCTCCGGTCTCGGTCTCGTCGGCCCAGTCCTGGATCCGCTGCACCATCCGGCCGGTCGCGCTGACCTCGCGCGGGTCGAAGAGCTGGTCGTCCTCGTCCTCGGGCATGCCCGCCGCCGTCTTGTGGCGGCACAGGTAGTTGCGGCGCCCCTTGAGGATCGCGAACTCGGGACGGTGCGGCAGCAGGCCCTCCAGGGCGTCGGCCAGCCGGGGCAGGTCGCGGTCGACGAGCTGGCGCTGCAGCGCGATGGTGGCGGTGGACACCACCACGGCCTTCTTGCTCTCGGCCGCGTGCCTGATCGCGGGCACCAGGTAGGCCAGGGACTTGCCGGTGCCCGTGCCCGCCTGCACGGCCAGGTGCTCCTCGCTCTCGACGGCGTCGCGCACCGCCTGCGCCATCTTGACCTGGCCCGGGCGCTCGACGCCGCCCACCGCGGTCACCGCGGCGGTGAGGAGTTCTTCGACGGGCGGAAGCTCGGGACGGTCCTTTGGCACGGCAGAACGCTACCCCCTGCCACCGACATCTCGTGCGTGCCGCGTTCACCACATCCTGGCGTTCCAGGAACTCCCTCCCGGCCCGCATGGCACACTGGATACCAGTGCTCTCAAGGTCAACGGCGATCTTCCCAGTGAGGTCAAAGAGGACGAAGCGGATGTTGCGCCAGGGTTCCCGGGATCGAGTGGACGAAAAAGGGCTGGTAAAGGCACTATGACTGCCATGTCGGAAGTTGTCCCATTGCCATCGTTCGGCGAGGTGTTCTTCGACGCACGGGGTCAGGACCGCGTGCTCAGGGTCACCTGGCACGACGGCACGCTGGTGCTGAGTCTGTGGCGGGGCGAGATGTGCACGGCCAGTTTCCGTATGCCCATGGACGACGTGGGACGTCTGATCGACACCCTGGACGACGGGTTCGCGGAGGAGGACGTCCCGGACCAGGACGCCGGCACCGGGCCCTTCCCCCGGCAGGCGCCCGACCAGGACGGCTACGCCGCCGCCGGCCGGGAGGCATACCCGGCGCACGCCCAGCGGCAGGAGCAGGAGGCCCAGAGCCGGGACGCCTATCCGGCCCAGGACCCCTACGCGGCCCCGGACCCGTACACCGCTCAGGCCCAGGACCCCTATCCCGCCCACGACCCGTACGCCGCCCCGGTCAGGGACGCGTACGGCGCGCAGGCCGCGGACGCCTACCCCGCCCAGGACCCGTACCCCGCTCAGGACCCCTATGCCGCGCAGGCGCAGGACGCCTACCCGGCGCAGGCCGCCGACCCTTACGGCACCCGGCCGCAGGACGGCTACGCGGCCCAGGCCCAGGACGGCTACGCCACGCCGCCCGACGGGTACGCCGCCGGTCAGGCCGGAGACGGCTACGCCACCCGCGATCCGTACACCGCCGACGATCCGTACGCCACGCCGCAGCGCTCCTACGGCCAGGCCCAGGACGGCTACGGCGCCGCCCACGACGCGTACGCGCGGGGCGAGAACGGGTACGCCGCGCCGGACGCCCACCGGGGACACGACGCGGGCTACCCCGAGCAGCCCACCCGCGGCGACTACCGGAGCACTTACCAGAGCACCTACGAGGGTGACTACCAGGGCGACTACGAGTATCCGGACTTCCCCGGCACAGGGCAGTACGCCCGCCCGCCGGTGCCGCCGCCCGCCCCGGCCCCCGAGGCCCACCCCGCCCCGCCCGCGCTCGGCCCCAACGACGTGCTCGTCGCCCGGGGGACCCCCACGCAGGACCGCCTCGTCGCGTCCTCCGCGACCCAGACCGGGCCCCTGGCGGACCCCCGTCAGCAGCCCCCGGCGGTCGACCCGAACGATCCCCTCGGCATCGGCTCCGTCCGGCCGTACATGAACGAACCGCCGCTCTACCACACGGGCGAGCGGCTGCGGCCGGACCAGTGGCCGGCGGGCCAGGGCCCCGACCCGCAGGCGGAGCACGAGCGCCACGGAAGACGGCGTTCCGGGCGGACCACCGGGGAGAGCCCGGCCCAGTGGCCGGACGACGGCCAGGAGAACTGGGAGGACGCGCGGGGCTGGTAGGCCGACTTACGGGCCGGTGGTCTGCAGGGGTTCCAGCTGTAAGTAACCTCGTCCTCTGATGGACACCTCAACGGCACTGCAGTTCCTCCTTCTTCCCGCCGGCGCTCTCGCCGTCGCCGCCCTGGCCCGATGGCGGGACTGGTCGTCCCCGCTGCTCCTGGTCGTCGCCGGGCTGGCCGCCTCCTACCTGCCCGGCGTCCCCGACTACAGCCTGGACCCCCACATCGTCCTGCTGGTCTTCCTGCCGCCGATGCTCTACTCTGCGGCGCTGGACAGCTCCTATCTGCGGCTGCGCGACGCCGCCCGGCCCGTCGGGCTCCTCGCGGTCGGGCTCGTCCTGATGACCACCGTGGTGGTCGGGTTCGTCACGCACGCGATGGTGCCGCAGCTTCCCCTGGCCGCGGCCTTCGCGCTCGGCGCGATCATCGCGCCGCCCGACGCGGTGTCCGCGGTCGCCATCGGGCGCCGCCTCGGCCTGCCGCGGCGGGCGCTGACCATCCTGGTGGGCGAGAGCCTGTTCAACGACGCCACCGCGCTGACCGCCTACCGGGTCGCGCTGGGCGCCGTGGCCGGCACGGCCGGGGGAGTGCTGGACGTCGGCGGGCAGTTCCTCCTGGCCGCCGGGCTCGGCCTCGTCATCGGCCTCGCCATCGCGCGGATCGCGGGCCTCGTGCTGCGGCGGCTCGGCGACGCGCTGATCGCCAACGGCGTCTCGCTGCTCGTGCCGTACGCCGCCTATCTGGCGGCCGAGGCCGTGCACGCCTCCGGCGTGATCGCCGTGGTGATCGTCGGGATCTACCTGGGGCACGAGCTCAGCCGGAGCTCGTACGGCACGCGCCTGCTGTCCGGGGCGGTCTGGCGGGTGGCCGACCTGGTGCTGGAGTCCATCGTGTTCGCGCTGATCGGCCTGCAGCTGCGCCCGATCCTCGCCGGGCTGGACGGCCAGCCGCCCGCGCGGCTCGCGACGTACGCCGTCGTGCTGTTCCTGGTGGTCGTCCTCGTGCGGGCCGCCTGGGTGCCGCCCAGCACCTACCTCCCGCGGATGCTGTCGAAGCGGGTGCGCACCCGGGAGCCGAAGACGCCGTCGTGGCAGAACGTGGTGGTGACGAGCTGGGCGGGGATGCGCGGGGTGGTGTCGCTGGCCGCGGCCTTCGCCCTGCCCGAGGACTTCCCCCAGCGCAACCTGCTGCTGTTCCTGACGTTCGCCGTCGTCGTCGGCACCCTGATCGTGCAGGGCCTTTCGTTCCCCTGGCTGATCAGGAAGCTCGGGGTCTCCACCGCCAGGGAGCGGTACGCCGACGACCTGGCGGAGGCGGGCGCCCAGCAGGCCGCCGCGTCGGCGGCGCTGTCACGGCTGGAGGAGCTCACCTCCGACGGCGTGCGCGACGTCCACGAGGAGGTCGTCGACCAGTTGCGCACCCGCGCCGAGCGCCGGGCCATGCACGCCTGGGAACGGCTCGGCGGCGGCACCGGCGCGGAGGGCGAGGAGACGCCCGCCGCGCTCTACCGGCGGCTGCGCCGGGAGATGCTCGCCGCCGAGCGCGACGTGTTCGTACGGCTGCGCGACGAGCGCCGCATCGACGACGAGGTGCTCCACCGGGTGATGCAGGAACTCGACTTCGAGGAGGCGACGCTCGAACGCGGCTGAGCGGCTGCCGGCGGCTGCCGGGCTTACTGGCCGAGGCGCTGGTCCAGGTAGCACCAGCGCCAGTTCTCGCCCGGCTCGTAGGAGCGGACCACCGGGTGGGACGTCTCCTTGTAGTGGGCGGTGGCGTGCTTGCCGGGAGAGGAGTCACAGCAGCCGATGTGGCCGCAGGTCAGGCACTTGCGCAGGTGGACCCAGTGCATACCGAGGTTCAGGCACTCCTGACAGCCTTCCGGCGTGAGCGCGTCGGCCTCGGCGGTCACGAGCAGATGTTCACACGATCCCATGCCGCAGATGCTATGACCCCCACTCGACTGGCCCGGCCGCGTTCTCCTTCAAACCTCTACAAACCCGCCCCCGGAATCTGCATCCCCGGCCCGTAGGTTCCCGGCCATGACGGTCGACATCGGTGACTTCACGAACTGGTTGCGCGACTTCGAGGGCGCCGCGCTGCTCCGCCGTACGTGGGGCGACCCCGACTGGAGCCGGGGCGCGCGGCTGGACCCCGCCCTGGTGCGCAGCCTCCAGCGGTTCCAGGTGGGCGAGGACGGCGACGGGGCCTTCCTCACGGGCAAGGCCGCCCGGGCCGGGGACCCGGTGTACGCGGCCGCGGTCCGGCTGTTCATCGCGGAGGAGCGTGAACACGCACGCCTGCTGGCCCGGCTGATCGAGGCGGCGGGCGCGGCGACCCTCCCGGGCCACTGGACCGACGCCGTCTTCGTCCGGCTGCGGCGGCTCCTCGGGCTGCGCATGGAGTTGATGGTCCTCATGCTCGCCGAGGTGGTCGCGCTGGCCTACTACCGGGCCGTGCGCGACGGCGCCGATGATCCGCTGGCCGCCGAGGTCGCCGGCCGGATCCTCGCCGACGAGCTTCGCCACGTACCGTTCCACCGCGACCGGCTGCGGTGGTCCTTCCGGAGGTCGTCCCGGCTGACGCGGGCGGCGGCCGCGGCCCTGTGGTGGGCCCTGCTGGCCGGCGTGGTCGCCGTGGTCGTGGCCGACCACGGCGGGGCGCTGCGCGGGGTGGGGGTGCCGGGGGCCGTCTTCGTCCGGGAGGTGGCGGCGGGCTTCCGCGCCGTCGTCGCCGGCGTCATGTGGCCGCCCGCGCAGAGCGGCGCCGGAGACAGCGGCGTCGAACACCAAAGCGGCGCCGGACATCACAGCGGCACCGGACGGGCGGAGGGTGCGGGAACCGCCGCCGTGCGAAGCCGCGGCGATCGGGGGACGGTTGGGTAGGGTGATCGGTATGCGACTCCTCCCCCTCGCCGCCGCCTGCGCCGCCGCCGTCCTGCTCGCCTCGGGCTGCGCGACCGCGGACAAGGCCCAGTCGTGCGCCGAAGCGACGAAGGTGATCAGCCGCACGGTCAGCGAGATCGGCAAGGTCGCCGACGATCCCGCCGCGATGCGCAAGAAGATCGAGGACGGCGCCGCCGACCTGGAGGACATGGCGAACAAGGCCGCCGACACCAGCCTCAGGGACGCCCTGCAGGGACTGGCCGACAGCCTCCAGAAGCTGAACGTCGACGACGCCAACGCGGCGGTGGACGCGGCGCAGAGGGTGGCGACCGACGGCGCGAAGTACCTCCGCGAGGTCAGCGAGGCCTGCATCTGACCCGGCCGCCGGAGGGCCTGGCCAAGACATCCGGAATTAGCCACAACCCGGGAAATCTGCCGGAAAAGGGGCAGAATTAGCGTTCTCCTATGAGAGGGAACGAGAACGAGCCAGACCCCCGCTTCGTGCTCGCCAACGAGCGCACGTTCCTCACCTGGATCAGCACCGCTCTCGCACTGAGCGCGGGCGGCATCGCCATGGCGGTCGTGCCCGAAGGCGTCTTCGTCCCGTGGGTGCGCACGCTGCTCGCCGTCGTGCTCGTGCTGCTGTCCGCCCTGGCGGCGGGCTCGGCCTATCCCCGCTGGCGGCACATCGACCGCGCGCTGCGTGAGGACCGCGCGCTCCCGCCGCCCGCCCTGGCGCCCATGTTCGGGTACGGCGTGGCCGGGGTGGCCCTCCTCGCCCTGCTCCTCATCCTCGTGCCGAGGGTGCTCGCGTGACCACGTCCGGGGGCGGCGGTCCCAGGCCGGGCCTGCACGGCGAGCGGACCCGGCTGGCCTGGGTGCGGACGGCGGTCCTGATGTCGGGCTCCGGCATCGGGGCGGCGGGGGCGGCGGTGCGGGACGACCTGCCCGGCCTCGCCGTCCCCTTCGGGGTGGTGGCGCTCGCCGGCGCCGTCCTGCTCCTGCGCACCGGGCTGCGGCACCGCGCCCTGGAACGGGCGCTGCGGCACGGGCGCCCGCTCCGCTCCGGGCTGGACGCCCGCGTCGCCTGGGCCGGGGCGCTCGCCGCCGCGGCCGGAGCACTGGTCCTGGTGCTCCGCCTCGCCTGACGAGACCCCGGCCCGCGCGCCGGTGTTCAGTACCAGTTGTGGGACCGGAAGTGGCCCCACGCGCCGCACGGCGAGCCGTAACGGCCCTTGATGTACCGCAGCCCCCACCTGATCTGGGTCTGCGGGTTGAACCGCCAGTCCTGGGCGACGTAGCCCATCTTGTCGCCGGGCAGCGCCTGCGGGATGCCGTAGGCGCCGGAGCCGGAGTTGTAGGCCCGGTGGTCCCAGTTGCTCTCCCTGGTCCAGAGACTGTCCAGGCACTGGAACTCCTGGCCCGACCACGTGCGGCGGGTGACGAGCCGGAAGGCGTAGGCCTTGCTGAGCGCCTTCGCCGGCGCCCGGAACCTGGGCGCCTCGGGCGCCGCCCGCATCGTCCACACCCCGAGGTGCGTGACCTGACGGGCGTTCTGCCCGGCCGGCACTGCCGCCGACCCACCGGCCGACTCATTGGCCGACTCAGTGGTGGCCGACTCTCCGGCCCATGCGACGCCGCTCACGCCCCCGGTCAGGCTGCCGGTCACGCCACCGGTCAGGGCGGCCGCGACGACGGCGGCGACTGTGCTGCGTAGAACGCTGTTGCTGTCCAAATCGGTCCTTGTCATCGGGTCGCGTGCGGAAGGGGCGCGCGCCGGCGCCCTTCGCGGCCGTACGCCCGTGGCGCGGGCGTCGCCGTCCGCTCGGCCCGCACCGGATCACGAAGAGCTTCCGGGGGGCACCGCGACGGGTCCTCACGCGGATTGAAATACGGCGGCCCGCCCCGGCGGCGGCATTCGCGACACGCCGCGGACGGTTCTTTGCCGATCCGCCGCCCAACGCCGACCGTCTCCAGGGGCGCAGGTTAACCAGGGGCACCGGTCGGCCAGGGGGGCGGGACGACCGGGACGACACGGCGCGCATCAGGGGGCCCTGCGAGGCACGGCGGGGAAGACGGGACGTATGGTGCGGACATGAGCGTTCTCGAGATCCCCGTGAACACGATCGACGGCACGGCCACGACCATCGGCGGCCTGCTCGGCGGGCGGGCCGCACTGGTGGTCAACGTCGCCTCCAGATGCGGCCTCACCCCGCAGTACGGCGGCCTGGTCGCCCTCCAGCGGGCCTACGCCGACCGCGACTTCACCGTCGTCGGCGTGCCCTGCAACCAGTTCATGGGCCAGGAGCCCGGCTCGGCGGAGGAGATCGTGGAGTTCTGCTCCACGACATACGGCGTGGACTTCCCGCTGCTGGAGAAGACCGAGGTCAACGGCCCGGGACGGCACCCCCTCTTCGCCGAGCTCACGGCCGTCCCCGACGCCTCGGGGTCGGCGGGCGACGTGGAGTGGAACTTCGAGAAGTTCCTCGTCTCCGCCGACGGCGAGGTGGTCGCCCGGTTCCGCCCCCGTGTCGCGCCCGAGTCGCCGGAGATCGCCGAGGCGATCGAGAAGGTCGTCTCCTGACGGACGTCAGGAGGACCGGCGCGGCGCGACCCGGGGCCCGCAGCTCGCCCGTACGACGAGCCGCGTGGGCAGCGTGACCGCCGGAGGCCGGCGGCCCTGCCGCAGCACCAGTTCGGCGGCGCGGTACCCGATGTCCTGGGCGGGCTGGGCGATCACCGTCAGCGGCGGGGAGCACAGCTCCGCCCAGGGCACGTCGTCGAACATGATGAGCGACACGTCCCGGGGGATCCGCACGTCCAGCTCCCGGGCGGCCAGCACGGCCGCCTCGCCGAGCACGTTGCCGCCCGCGAGGACCGCCGTGACGTCCGAGTGGTGCTGCAGCAGCCCGGCGGCGGCCGCGTAGGCGGAGTCGCGGCTCGCCCGCGCGTGCACGACCAGGTCGCGGTCGACCGGCAGCCCCAGCGAGGCCGCCGCGCTCAGGAACGCGGTCACCCGCTGCGCCTGCCCGTGCCGGGCGAGGAACGCGATTCTGCGGTGGCCCAGCCCGGCGAGGTACTCCACCGCCGTGAGCACGCCCGCCCGGTCGTCGGGCACCACGCTCGGCACGTCGGTCCGCACCCGCCGGTCGGCGAACACGACGTTGAGCCCCGCCCGCAACGCGGGCGCCCACATGTCGCCGTCCCCCGACGGCACCGCGATGAGCCGGTCCATGCTCTGCTCGATCAGCGCGCCGATCAGCTCGGCCTCCCGCTCGGGGTCGTCGCCGGTGACGCCGATCGTCACGGGCTCGCCGTACGAGCGGGCGCACGACAGCACGCCGTCGGCCAGGCGCGCGTAGAAGCTGTCGGTGATGTCGGGGACCAGCAGCCCGACGCCGCCGGTCCGCTGGCGCCGCAGGTTGCGCCCGAGCGCGCTCGGCCGGTAGTCGAGCCTGGCCGCGGCGGCGTACACCTTCTCCCGGGTCTCGGGGCTCGCGGAGCCTCCTGACAGGACGCGTGACACGGTGGCCACCCCGACCCCCGCCGCCTCCGCCACTTCCTTGATCGTTATTCGCCGCTGCGCTGGACCACTCATGGAAACGATTCCATCATGATTCCACCCGGCATGTGACCGAAATCTTGACAATAGGCGGCATTTCACGGGACAGTCATGAAAACGTATCCACTTGCTCTTGACTCGCAAGCGCGAAGGACTGGCATGGCTTCTATCGTTCTGAACAGTGTCGACAAGATCTACGCGGGCGGGGTGAAGGCCGTCAACGGCCTCAACCTGGAGATCAAGGACGGCGAGTTCATGGTGCTGGTCGGCCCGTCGGGATGTGGCAAGTCCACCGCCCTGCGGATGATCGCCGGCCTGGAGGACATCAGCGGCGGCGAGATCGTCATCGGCGACCGCGTGGTGAACCACCTTCCGCCGAAGGACCGCGACATCGCGATGGTCTTCCAGAACTACGCGCTGTACCCCCACATGACGGTCGAGGAGAACCTCGCCTTCGGCCTCAAGCTGCGCAAGATGCCCAAGTCGGAGATCCAGAAGCGGGTCAACGACGCCGCCCGCATGCTCGGCCTGGAGCAGTACCTCAAGCGCAAGCCCGCCGCCCTGTCCGGTGGTCAGCGCCAGCGTGTCGCGATGGGCCGCGCCATCGTCCGCGAGCCCCAGGCCTTCCTGATGGACGAGCCGCTGTCCAACCTCGACGCCAAGCTCCGCGTCTCGATGCGCGCCTCGCTCAACCAGATGCACGAGCGCCTCGGCGTCACCACGGTGTACGTCACCCACGACCAGGTCGAGGCCATGACCCTCGGCGACCGCGTCTGCGTCCTGCGCGACGGCATTCTGCAGCAGGTCGACACCCCGCAGAACCTGTTCGACGACCCGGTCAACCTGTTCGTCGCCGGCTTCATGGGCTCCCCGGCCATGAACTTCGCCTACGCCGAGCTGGTCCGCGACAACGGCGGCGCGACCGTCGCCTTCGCCGGCTACCGCCTGCCCGTCCCCGACTCGACCTTCGCCGAGAAGCCGGGCCTCGACCGCTACATCGGCCGCAAGATCATTCTCGGCATCCGGCCCTCGGACTTCGAGGACTCCGGCTCCGCGAGCGGCAACGGCGCCGGCTGGGCGCACGTCCCGGTCAAGGCGACCGTCACCGAGGAGCTCGGCTCGGAGATCAACGTCCTGTTCACGATCGACGCCCCGCCGGTCGAGCACAAGGACACCGTGGCCGCCGCGAACGACGGCGACGACGAGGAGACGTCGCTGCCGCTCACCGGCGACAAGTCGCTGTGGACCGCCCGCGTCAACGCCCGCAGCCACGTCCGTCCCGGTCAGGACATCGAGCTCGTCGTCGACACCCACAACCTGCACTTCTTCGACGTCGACTCGGGCCTGTCCATCGGCCACGAGGCCAACATCGGCCGCTGAGGCCCCAGGCGCCGGGCTCTCAGGCCCGGCGCACGCCCTGACGCACGTCCCGGAGCACACCTCCGGGCGCGCCCCGCCGTCCGCCCCCGGCCCACCGCCGGGGGCGGACGCCGTAGAGCCAGGCTCCCAGCGCGACCGCCAGCGCGGGAACCAGCATCCCGGCCGTCATCGCCGCCGGGCCGCGTCCCGCGGCGAGCGCGACCGCCAGGCAGGTCAGGCCGAACCCGGCGAACAGCGCGGCGGACGGCCCGAGACGCACCCTCCCTCGCCCCCTGCCCCGCCTCCTGCCGTAGGGGAGGAACCCCAGGCAGGCGCCGGACAGGACCGCCGCGGGCACCGCGAGGGCCGGGTCGGCGAGCAGGAGCGCCGCGGCGGCGAGACCCGCCCCGGTGACGGCGGCGACCCCGGCGAGCGCGCCGCCGAGCCGGTCGAGCAGCGCGTGGGCGTTGGTCATCGCGACGATCCACATCACGCTGAGCGGACCGTCGGGCCAGTCGCCCGTCAGCGTGACCTGCACCCCGCACAGCACGACGCCGCCCGCCGCCACCGACTCCACGACCAGGCGGGTGGCGAGGGGCAGTGCGCCCACGTCCGCGATCAGGCCGAGCAGCGCCACCGCCGCGGCGGCCAGCAGGACCGCGCTCACCCGCCGGTCCGGCGGGCCGAGGGCCGCCGCCGTGGCGGCCACCGTGGCGCCCGCCGTCACCGCCGCGAGCGTCATCCCGCCCAGGCAGGGGATCGTACGGCGGACCGGGCGCAGGCCGGCGGCGAGCAGGCAGCCGGCGGCCCCGGCGAGCGCGGAGGCCAGAAGGGGCGTCACCGGCTGCCCACCTCCGACCGCGCCGCGCCGCGCAGCGTGCGGTAGAGCGCCTCGGTGTCGGCCACCAGCCGGTCCACGCCGAACGCCCGGCAGGTCCACGCGCGGGCCGACTCGCCCATCCGCCGGGTCAGGCCCGGATCCACCAGCAGCCGCACGAGGTGGTCGGCCATCTCGTCCGCGTCGGGCTCGGTGAGGAACCCCGTGCGGCGGTCCACGACGATCTCGGGCACGCTGCCCACCCGCGTGGCCACCGCGGGCAGCCCCGCCATGCCGGCCTCCACGAGCGAGAGCGGCGTGCCCTCGCTGTCGGAGGTGAGCAGCATGACGTCCGCCGCCGCGTACACCGTCTCGACGTCGCGCCGCCACCCGAGCAGGCGGAAGGAGTCCCACATCGGCATGACGGCCCGCTCCAGCTCCTCCTTGAGCTCGCCGCCGCCGCACACGAGGAACCGCGCGCCGGGCAGCCGCGCCAGGACCGCCCGGGCGACCTCCGCGAGCCGGTCCGGCCGCTTGGCCTTCTTCAGCCGCCCGACGTACGCCACGACCGGCGCGTCGAGAGGGACCCCCAGCGCGGCCCTCGCCCGCGCGCGGTCGGGAAGCGGGTCGAGACGGGTGCCCGGGGGGATGACCACGTACTGCTCGGGCCGGCCGATCCCGGCGGCGAGGAGGTCGTCGCGCACCCGCGCGCCGACCGTGACGATGCGGTCGGTCATGGACGCGAGGCGGCGCTCGGTGCGGGTGTAGACGGCCCGGCGGAGGCGCGAGAGCTGACCGTCCAGGAGATGACCGTGATAGGTGTGCACGCGCGCCGCGCCGGCGCCCGACAGGCGGGCCGCGAGGCGGCCCAGCGCGCCGGCCTTGGTGGTCCGTGTGTGCACGATGTGCGGCCGGAACTCGCGCATCGCGTTCGCCAGCCCGAACAGGGCGCGGTAGTCGTCGGCCGGTTTGATCGCCCGGCCGAGGCCCGGCACCCGGTGGACCGGGATCGTCGCGTCGCGAAGCTGCAGATGGTCGCCCTCGCCGCCGTCCACGTAGCCGGTGTAGAGCCGGTGGTCGAACTCCACCGGGCTGAGCCGCTCGCACAACCCCGTGACCTGGGTGGCGGGACCGCTCACGTTCATCCGGGCGATTATCTCCATGACACGAATCCGGTCGTCCGGTTTCATGCTGGCTCCTCCCTGATCATGTCGGAGAAGCTAGCCCGCCCGTCCCGTCGCGACCGGACGCCCAGACGCCGCCGGAAGAGACTTTTCCGTATCCGTACCCAAGCCTTACAGCGGTCCGTCCGGCAATCGCGGGGCGGGCGGCGCGGCCGCTCCTACAGTCGTCCCATGGCGGAGAAGCTGGTGGTCGTGGGCCAGGGCCCGGCCGGCCTGCCCCTCGCGACACGCGCCGCGGAGGCCGGGTTCCGCGTGGTCGGCCTCGACGAGGACGAGTGGCGGGTCAAGCGGCTGAACGCGGGGGAGCCCTGCGTGGAGGGCGTCGGCGCGGGCGAACTCGCCGCCGCGCACGCCTCCGGCCGCTACACGGCCAGCGCCGACGCCGCCGACGCGTCCGGGTTCGACTTCTGCGTGCTCACCGTCGCCGTGCGGATGCGGGACGGCGCGCCCGACCTCGGCCCGCTCGGCACGGCCGCCGGCCGCGTCGCCCCCTTCGTACGCCCGGGGGCGACCGTCGTGGTGGAGACCGCCGCCTACCCCGGAACCACCGAGGAGTTCGTCGGGCCGATCCTGGAACGCGGGTCGGGGCTGCGGGCGGGGGAGGACTTCCACCTCGGCCACAGCCCGCGCCGCGCCGAGCCCGGCGACCCCCGCTGGCGGATCGGCAACACGCCGAAGGTCGTGTCGGGCGTCGGCCCGGCCTCGCTGCGGGCCGTGACCTACCTCTACGGGCGGCTGGTGCGGGAGACCGTGCCGGTGTCGTCGCCCCGCGTGGCCGAGCTGTGCGCGCTGCTGGAGGGCGCCCGCGCGCATCTGGACGCCGCCCTGGCCAACGAGCTGGCGATCTTCGCCGGGCAGCTCGGCGTCGACGTGTGGGAGGCCGCCGAGGCCGCCGCCGGCACCCCGTACGGCCGACCCGGCGCGCGGCCGGGCCCGGGCCTGCCGGACTCGTGCCTGCCGGTCGACGTGTCGTACGTGCCGTGGGCGGTCAGGCACCGGGCCGGGCGCGGCTTCCGGCTGATCGAGGCGGCCAACGACGTCAACGCGAACATGCCGGCGTACGTGGTGGACCGGATCGGCCTCGCGCTCAACCGGCGCTGCCGCGCGGTCCGGGGCAGCCGGATCCTGCTGCTCGGCCTGACGCCCGTGGAGGTGGCGAAGTCGCTGTGCCGGCTGGGCGCCCGGGTGCGGGCCGCCGACCCCCGGGCCGCCGACTCCCGCGCCGGCGACCTGCTGGTGCCCGCGGGCGTCGAGGTCGTCGAGCCGGACGCCGCCGAACTGGCGCGCGCGGACGTGGTCGTGGTGCTCGGCGCGCCCGACTGCTACGACTACGACCTGGTCCAGCGGGCGAGCCGGTTCGTCTTCGACACCCGGGGCCGCTGCCGCGGCCCGAACGTCGAGCGGCTCTGAGTCACCGGTAGCGGACCCGCGCTATCCGGCCGAGCAGGTTGACCGGCAGCAGCCGGAGGAGTGCGACGACCGCCTTGTAGCGGGCCGACGGCACGCTCACCCACGCCCCCCGGGCGAGGTCGCGCATCGCGTCGGCGGCGACGCGGTCGGCCGACAGCCACGCGAAGGGCGGCAGATGGGACATGTCGAGCTGGGCCCGGCCGTGGAACTCCGTCCGCACGAACCCCGGGCACAGCGCCATCACCCGCACGCCGCGGCGGCCGACCAGGCCGGCCGCCGAGGTGCTGTAGTTCACCACCCACGACTTCGACGCGCCGTAGGTGCCTCCGGGGAGGAACGCCGCGACCGAGGCCACGTTGACGACCCCGCCGCGGCCCTTGGAGATCATGTACGGCAGGGCCGCCTGCGTCAGCCGCAGCACCGCCTCGCAGTGCAGCCGCAGCATCCGGACCTCGTCGTCGATCGGGGTGTCGAGGAAGCCGCCGGGATGCCCGAACCCGGCGTTGTTGACCAGCAGGTCCACCCCCGAGCGCAGCCGCTCCTCGGCGGCCGCGATCCCCTCCTCGGTGGCCAGGTCGGCGCGCAACGTCTCGGCCGTCACGCCGTACCGCTTGTGCAGCGCCTCGGCGGAGGCGGTCAGGCGCTCCTCGTCGCGGGCCACCAGGACGAGGGAGAACCCGTCGGCTGCCAGGCGCCGGGCGAAGGCGGCGCCGATCCCGGCGGTCGCGCCGGTGATGAGTGCGGTGGGCATGACGGCAGCGTACCCATCCCGCCGCCGCGCCGGGTCACGCGCGGGCGGTGCGGCAGATCAGCTTCTCCACCTGGGCGCTGAGCCGGGCCGCGCGGGGCCACCCGGCGTACAGGGTCAGGAACACGACGGTCTCGCGCAGTTCGGCCGGGGTCAGCTCGCCGGACCGCAGAGCGGTGTCGAGGTGGCGTTCCAGCGCGTCGTCCATGCCCTGGCCCACGAGGAGGCCCACCAGCAGCAGACGGCGTTCCCGGCACGTGAGGACCTGGCGGGACCACACCTCCGAGAACATGCGTTCCGCGAGCGCGCCGAAGAGGCCGTCCGGCCCTTGGCCGACGCCGTCCTCTCCGTGGGCCTGCTCCATGGCGTCCGGTCCCTCCGCGGTGAATCTGGCGGCATGCACTCAGGTTGTCGTGTTCCGGCCGCCGAGGTGTTACACCTTCCGCCGAAGAGATCTCGTTTCCGGACGGCCGTCCGATGGGCCGAGGGCCGCTTCCGGCCGCGCTCCGGTGGGTATCGCCATCCGTGACGCGCCGCCCTGCCGGCGGGCGGGTACGGAGCCGCGCAACCTCCATGTAACAGGAGGAGTACGGATCCGGGCAAGATTCGGTCTAGTTTTCCGAGGCGTCGCGGATCTACCGTGAGAAGAACGATTTGAGAACGGGCACTACTACCTCGTAGACCCGCAAAGCGGAGGTTGGGCCCTGGTGGAAAGACCGCGGGTAAGGACCGGGGTGGTGGTAACGGTCGCAGGGGCGGCGATGGCCGCCTCCGTGCTGTCCGGCTGTGCCGGCCCCCAGTACACGTACGTACACGACGACACGGGCGACACCTACTTCAAGGTCCCCGTCTCGTGGCGTCAGGTCGACCAGAAGACGATCGACGAACAGATTTTCGGCGGCACGGAGTCGGCCACCGCGCAGCTCGCGAAACAGGCCCTCTGGACGGCCGCGTTCGACGCCCACGACCAGCCGTCGATCCTGCACCTCGTCCGGGGCCCGGCGAGCGGCGAGGACAAACCCTTCGTGTTCGCCAAGGTGGAGAAGCTCACCGAGGACAAGCAGAACGCCGCGTCGCTCAATTTGCTGCGCGTGTCCCCGCCGATGCCGGTGCCGCTGACGGAGGACCAGCAGAAGGAGCTGGAGACGGAGGGCCTGTCCGGCTTCGAACTTCTGGACGACGAGGTGCTGCCCATCGTGGACGGGGTCAAGGGGGTCCACACCGTCTACAACTACCGGGTGGCGGAGGGGCCGGTGCAGACGTTCGACAAGACCGCCTACCTGTCCGCGGACGGGACGACGACCTCCACCCTTCTCATCCGCTGCTCGCCCGCGTGCTACCGCCAGCGGGCGGCGGAGATCGCCGCGATCGTCAAGTCCTTCAAGGTCAAGCGCATCATCAATCCGTGAAGGAGCCCCTCATATGAGCACGGCCCTCCCACCGAAGCACCACGAGGGGCTTCGCGAACCGGGGTCGGGTCCCGAGGACCGCGACCCGCGCACCCGGAAACGACTGCCGCTGTGGGACAGGAGCAAGTTCCTGATCCTGCTCGCCGTCGCGTTCGGCGTGCTGCTCTGGAACGAGATCGCCACGTACGAGGGCATCATCTCCGTCTCCGACGCCTTCCTGCTGACCGTGCGGAACGCGTCCTGGATCCTGTGGCTGGCGGGCCTCGAAGTGGTCCGGCAGATCCACTTCCTGATCAGTGAGCGTTCGGCCGGATACCACCGGTTCTGGACGCGCGGCGTCTTCGGCGGCTGGAACCGCTGGACGCACCGCAGGTTCAACGACTGGAACCGCTACCGCATCGCACGGGCGATCAAGTGGGTCGTCTGGATCGTGGTCATCGCGCTGGTGCTCGCCAAGGTGCAGCAGACCTCGCCGCTGCAGGCGCTGTTCAACGTGCCGGCCACGGTGTGGGGCTTCCTCCCCATGGTCCTGCAGATCATGCTGCTGATGGTGCTCGCCGTCGGGCAGTTCGTCGCGATCTTCTGGTTCCTGTCCCGCGGCGGCGTGGACGTCTACTACCCCGACGACATCAAGACGCGGTTCTCCGACGTGTGGGGCCAGGACCACGTGGTCGAGCGGGTCAAGGAGAACATCGTCTTCCTGGAGAAGCCGGACGAGATCGAGGCCAGGGGCGGCTACGTGCCGAGCGGCATCCTGCTGTGGGGCCCGCCCGGCACCGGAAAGACCCTGATGGCCGAGGCGGTCGCCGGCTCCACCGGAAAGCCGTACGTCTTCGTGGACCCCGGCGCGTTCATCAACATGTTCTTCGGCGTCGGCGTGCTGAAGGTCAAGTCGCTGTTCCGCAAGCTGCGCAAGCTGGCGCTGCGGTACGGCGGCGTCATCGTCTTCTTCGACGAGGCCGACTCGCTCGGCAACCGCGGCGCGCTCGCCCAGGGCGGGCCGGGCGGCTGGGGGCGCTCGGTCCCCGCGCCGTTCGAGGACGCCGGCTGCCACGGCTTCGCCTACCTCGACCCGCACACCCGCACCGTGCTCGGCCGCCACGCCGCGGGCCCGGCCGCCGAGGCCGCGCCCGCGCGGATGCCGCGCACCGGCGCCTTCGTCAACCGCCTGATGTACGGCGGGGGAATGGGCGGCGGTGGCGGGATGGGCACCCTGGAGGCGCTGCTCACCGAGATCTCCGGCCTGAAGAAGCCGCGCGGCTTCGTCAACCGGTACGTGCGCAGGCTGCTCGGCATGCGGCCCAAGCCGCCGCCGAAGTACCGCATCCTCATCATGATGGCGACCAACCTGCCCGAGGCGCTGGACGAGGCGCTGCTGCGCCCCGGCCGCATCGACCGCATCTACAAGGTCGGCTACCCCTCCAAGGCGGGCCGGATCCGCACGTACCGCGGTTACTTCGACAAGGTCAGCCACCAGCTCACCGACGAGCAGATCGACAAGCTCGCCACGATCACCCCGTACGCCACCGGCGCGACGATCAAGGACCTGGTCAACGAGTCGCTGATCACCGCGATCCGGGACGGCCGGGAGACCATCACCTGGTCGGACGTGATGCGGGCCAAGCGGCTCAAGCAGCTCGGGCCGCCGGAGGACGTCGAGTACATCGAGCGCGAGCGGCACGCCGTGGCCGTGCACGAGGCCTGCCACGCGGTCGCCGCCTACCGCACGCGCCGCCACCTGGAGATCGACCTGGCGACGATCGAGAAGGGCGCCGACTACCTCGGCATGGTGGCCAGCATCAAGCCGGAGGACCAGTTCACCCGGTGGAAGTCGGAGTACGAGTCCGACATCATGGTGTCCCTCGCCTCGCTGGCGGGGGAGCGCATGTTCTTCGGAGAGGACAACTCCTCCGGCGTCTCCGGCGACCTGCAGTCCGCCACGGCCATCACCGGCCTGATGGAGGCCCACTGGGGCATGGGCATCGGGGTCGCCTCGCTGCCCGCGCTGCAGGAGCTCGGCCTGCGCGAGGGCAAGGCGGCCCAGCCGCAGCCCGGCACCGGCACTCCGGCGAGCCGGCGCGACGAGCTGCTGCCCGACATGCTCCCCGAGCGGATCGAGTTCAACCTCAGCCGGCTGCTGGAGAAGACGGCCGAGCTGCTGCGGGAGAACCGCCGCGAGGTGCTGTCGGTCGCGCACGCGCTGGAGCAGCACAAGACGCTCAACGGCGACGACGTGGTCGCGGTCATCGAGAACAGGCCGGGGCCGCTGATCGACGGCACCGTCTACGCCTCCGACGAGTTCTACGAGGAGATCGAGAGCTATCACACGGCCGCGGTGGAGGCCCATCACGGCCACAGCGAGGTCCCGCTCGAGCTGCCGCTGCCGAGGATGCGGACGCTGGAGGCGTCCGTCGTGGTGCCCTCCTCAGGTGTGGCCGCCACCGGCGGGGCCGCGCCGGTGCTCGCCACGCAGCCGAACGGCCTGGCGGGCGGCAACGGGCACCTGCCCCAGCCGTTGCAGCCGCCCCAGCCGGACTTCGTGCCGTGGAACGGCGCGCCGCCTCCGATGACCGCGACGCCGTTGCCGGGTCAGGCGCCGCCCGGGGAGGCGTCCGTGCCGCGGCGCCGGTCGTACGGCGCGCTGTGGGCGGTGCTCGGCCTCGTCGTCGCGGTGGTGCTGTTCGTGCTGCTCGGCGCGCTGCTGTTCGCCTCGCCGCAGGGCGCGCGGGGCGCCGCCGTCGTCGGCGGCGTCCCGGCGGGCACGGCGGTGCTGCTGACGGTCGCGCTCGTCGCGGTGGTCGGTGGCATCGCGGTGGCGATCCTGCTCGTCCGCACGCAGCAGGCGGGGCGGCGCCGGGCCGAGGAGGCCAGGGACCGGGCCGCCGAACGGGCCCAGCTTCTCGCGGCGGCCATGGACCCGGAGGTCGCCATGCGGCTGCTCGGCTACGACGGCAGGCGGGGCCCAGAGGCCTGACCCCGACCTTTCCGTACGGCGATCCCTGGTGGGCGTCCGCCAGGGATCGCCGTCGTCATATGGTTCAGTTGCTTAATTAAGTTTCTGATATATTTTGCCGCGTGCCCGACTTCCCCGAGCTGAGCGTGGCGGAGCTGACCCACGTCCTCGAAGACTTCACGCGCATGCACATCCGCCTGCCCGCGGAGCGGCGGCTGAGCTTCACCACGCTGTCCGTGCTGCACACGCTGGCGGGCGGCGGCCCGAAGCGGCTCACCGACCTGGCCGCGGGGGAGCAGGTCACGCAGTCGGCGATCACGCAGATGGTGACCAAGCTGGAGCGCGAGGGCCTGGTGGAGCGCCGCCCGGACCCGTCGGACGGCCGTGCCGTCCTCGTGCGGGTCACGGCGGCCGGCGCCGCGATCGTGGACGGGCGGCGCAGCGAGCGCATGGCCCGGCTCGCGGACCTCGCCGCCCGGCTCGGGCCCGGGGAGAGGGCAGCCATCGCGGCGGCCCTCCCGGCCCTGGCCCGGATGGTCGAGCTGCACGAGGGGGCCGTGCCGGGGACTGCGCCGGCCGACCCCCCTTCGACGGCTGGAGGAAACGATGACGAGCCATGAGACGACCGACACCATCGGGGCCCGCGACGCCGGGGACCGGGCCTTCCCGCTGGAGCCGCGGCCGATCCACGTGCCCGGCGACGTGCTCGACGACCTGCGCCGCCGCCTGGAGCTGACCCGCCTGCCGGACGACGTGGGCAACGACGACTGGCGCTACGGCGTGAACGGCGCCTACCTGCGGGAGCTCGTCGCCTACTGGCGCGACGGGTACGACTGGCGGGCGGCCGAGGCGGCGATCAACGCCTACGAGCATTACCAGGTGGAGATCGACGGCGTGCCGGTCCACTTCATGCGGCGGCCCGGCGCCGGGCCCGCCCCGACGCCGCTGATCCTCACCCACGGCTGGCCCTGGACGTTCTGGCACTGGTCCAAGGTGATCGACCCCTTGGCCGACCCCGCCGCGTACGGCGGCGACCCGGCCGAGGCGTTCGACGTGATCGTGCCGTCGCTGCCCGGCTTCGGGTTCTCCACCCCGCTGCCCGACCACCCGGACATGAACTTCTGGAAGATCGCCGACATCTGGCACGTCCTCATGACCCGCGTCCTCGGTCACGAGAGGTACGCCGCGGCCGGATGCGACGTCGGCGCCCTGGTCACCGGCCAGCTCGGGCACAAGTACGCCGATGAACTGCTGGGCGTCCACATCGGCTCCGGGCAGAAGCTCACGCTGTTCTCGGGCGACCGGGCCTGGGACCTCAGCGGCGGCCGGCCCATCCCCGAGGGTCTGCCCGCCGACGTCCACGCCCGGGTCGTCGCCCTGGAGAAGCGCTTCGCCGTCCATCTCGCCGCGCACGTGCTCGCCCCGAGCACCCTCGCCGCCGGCCTGTCGGACTCGCCCGCCGGGATGCTCGCCTGGATCCTGGAACGCTGGGTCACCTGGAGCGACAACGGCGGCGACGTCGAGACCGTCTTCAGCAAGGACGACCTGCTGACCCACGCGATGATCTTCTGGGTGACGAACTCGATCGGCACCTCGATCCGCACCTACGCCAACAACAACCGCTATCCGTGGACTCCCTCCCACGACCGGTGGCCGGTCGTCGAGGCGCCCACGGGCATCACCTTCGTCGGGCACGAGAACCCGCCGGGCGTCCGCACGGACCAGCGGGTGGAGCACTTCCTCGGCAGCGACAGGGCCGCCTGGTACAACCTCGTGAACCTCGCCGCCCACGACCGCGGCGGCCACTTCATCCCCTGGGAGATCCCCGGCGAGTGGGTCGACGACCTGCGGCGCACCTTCCGCGGGCGGCGGTAGGACGCGGGGTCAGAGCCGGAAGCCCAGGTCGGGGATGATCTCGGCGACGTCCATCTGGGCCTTCTGCAGCCGGCCCGAGTAGTCCCAGTTCATCGCCTGCCAGCGGGTGAACTGGTCGAGCACCCACATGCCGCTCTGCCGGCTGCCGTTGCCCGACTTGCCGTTCCCGCCGAACGGCAGGTGCGCCTCCGCCCCGGACGTCGAGTTGTTGACGCTGACCATCCCGGCCGACACGCCCTCACGGAAGCGGAACACCGCCTTCGGGTCGGAGGTGTAGACGGACGACGACAGGCCGTACCCCGGGCGGTTGGCGAGGTCGATCGCCTCGTCCAGGGTGGAGAAGGTGGTCACCCCCACGATGGGGCCGAACGTCTCCTCCAGGAACAGCCGGTCGTCCGGGCGGACGCCGTCCACGATCACCGGGTGGTAGTACAGGCCCTCGCCGTCGATGCGGCCCACCGGGCCGGGCAGCACGGTGTGGTGCGGCCGGACCCAGCCCAGGTACTCCTCGTACCGCTCGGCGAACCTCTGGTCGAGCAGCGGGCCGTACAGCACGTCGCCGTTCGGGTCGCCGATCTTCGCGCTCCGCACGGCGTCGGCGAACCTGCGCAGGAACGCGTCGTGCACCTCCTCGTGGACGATGACCGTCCCGAGGGAGGTGCACCGCTGACCGGCCGTGCCGAACCCGGAGAACAACGCGCCCTCCGCGGCGAGGTCGAGGTCGGCGTCCGGCAGCACGACCATCGGGTTCTTGCCGCCGAGTTCCAGGCAGGGCGACTGCAGGTGCCGTCCGCACAGTTCGCCGACGAGGCGGCCGACCGCGCTGGAGCCGGTGAACCCGACCTTCTGCACCGTGCCCTCGCCGAGCGCGCGGTCGAGCCCCGCGTAGGTCTGCTCCCCGTCGGCGAACACGATGTTGAGCACGCCGCCGGGCAGCCCGGCCGCGGCGAACAGCCGATAGAGCGCGTGCGCGGACGCCGCGGCGTACTCGGCGGGCTTCCAGACCACCGCGTTGCCGCACAGCAGGGCCGGCACCAGATACCAGGAGGGCACCGCGACGGGGAAGTTGCCCGCCGTGACGACCGCCGCGACCCCGACCGGCACGCGGAAGGTGAACAGGCTCTTGTCCGGCATCTCCGACGGGATCGTCTGCCCGTAGAGGCGGCGGCCCTCGCCGAGGAAGAAGTCGCAGGTGTCCACGATCTCGCGGACCTCGCCGAGCGCCTCGGCGTACGGCTTGCCGATCTCCTCGGTCACCAGGCGGGCCAGCGCCTCGGTGTTGGCCTCGACGAGGCGGCCGATCGAGGCGATCACCCGTCCGCGCACCGGAGCCGGGACGCGCGCCCACTCCCGCTGGGCGGCCGACGCGGCGCGGCAGGCGTCCACGAAGCCCGCCGCGTCCGTGAGCGACACGTCCGCCACGGTGTGCGAGGGCCGCGCCGGGTTGACGGACGCGTACGGCGTGCCCGAAGTGAGCTCGTCACCACCGACGACGGAAACGATCTGCCGGGCCACTGCCACCTCCGCGATTGTTCCTGGTCTCAAGCCTCGGTTACACAGTATTTCCATCTCCGGCGCCCGTCAGGCCTTCCTGGTGGGCGATCGCGGCGGCCTGGGTGCGGCTGGAGACGCCGAGCTTGGCCAGGATGTTCGAGACGTGCACGCTGGCCGTCTTCTGGGAGATGAACAGCCGCTCGCCGATCTCGCGGTTGGCCAGGCCGTCCGCGACGTGCGCCAGCACCTCCCGCTCGCGCGCGGTGAGCCCGGCCAGCCGCCCCGGCTCCCGGCCGGCCGAGGGCCCGCCGGGCCGCCCGGACGCGCCGCCCGCCGTGCTCCCGCCCGCCGTGCTCCCGCCTGCCGTGCTCCCGCCTGCCGTGCTCCCGCCGCCTGCCGTGCTCCCGCTGTGCGCCGTGCTCGCACCACCGGCTTGGACGTCCGGCGTGGGGGCGGCCGCGGTCGGGTCCCGGAAACCGGCGCGCGCCCCGGACTCCCGCAGCGCGGCCAGCAGCGGACCGGCTCCCAGCGCCGCGGCGACGGTCACCGCCCGCTCCCACTCGGCGTGGGCCGCCGTGCGGTCACCCGTCCGCAGCAGGCTCTCGGCCAGCCGGCGGCGCGACCGCGCCTCCTCGTAGACGAAGCCGAAACCGAAGGCCTCGGTGGCGCGCCGCCACACCTCCGGGTCCGCCGTGCCGTGGGCGCGGTGCCACTCGGCCTCCGCCCGGGCCAGCCAGGCGAGACCCTCCGGGCCCATCCGTGCCCGCGGGCCGTTGGGTCCGTTGGCCGCCGCGTGCCTGGCCCGTCGCAGCAGGTCGTCGCAGCGCTCGCCGGTCCTGCCGAGATCGGCGAGCGCCCACAGGCCGGTCGCCGCGATCCGGATCAGGCCGGGGTCGAACGGTTCGAGCGTCGCGAGGATCGCGTCGACGTGTTCGAGCGCGGTCTCCGGGTCGCCGTGCCACAGGGCGTGCTCGGCGGCCATCCCGCGCGCCATGTAGCTGACCAGCTCGTCGGACCAGAACGGGGACAGCCACCGCAGCCTCTCCTCGGCCCCCGCGCGTCCCCGGCCCACCTCGACGAAGAGGGCGAACGACGACAGCTGGGCCTCCGCGCGGGTGCCGACCCGCACGCCGAAGGCGGCGGCCAGCCGCTCGGCCGCGTCCCAGTCGCCGTCCGCGTAGTGGATCAGGTAGTGCAGGAAGCGCAGATCGGTGCCGAAGGCGCTCCAAGTCAGCCCGGTCTCGGCGGCCAGCCGTACGCCGGACTCGGCGATGCGGGCGGCGTCCGCGAGATGGCCGTGCTCGTAGTGGATGCGCGCGTGGTTGAACCGTGCCCGCAGGTCGATGGACAGGTCGCCCGAGGGACGGCGGGTGGCGCGCGTGAGCAGGTCGACGGCGCGCTCGACGTCGTCGGAGGACTCCTCCGACAGCGCCAGCACGACCAGGGCGCTCGCCTCGGCGTCGCGGGCGCCCGTCTCCTGCGCGACCTCCAGCGCCCTGGCCGCCGTCGCGGTCGCCTCCTCGATCCGGTAGCTCCACCACAGCGTGCGCGCGTACGTGGCCAGGGCTCTGGCCAGCAGCGGGCTGTGCGGCGCGAGGTCCACCGCCTCCCGGGCCGCCGCGGTCGCCTCGTCCCGGTCGTCGTCCGCGTCGGCCAGGTAATAGGCGAGCCGTTCGCCGATCTCGGCGACGAGGACGGGATCGTCCGCCTCCCGGCGCAGCCGCCGCAACTGACCCGACGCCCTGTGGGAGTCACCGGCCACCGCGGCCGCGGCGGCGCTCGCCAGCGCGATCCGCGGCCGGCTCTCCCCGGCCGGGCGCCCGGAGGCCGGTACCTGGTCCCACAGCTCCAGTGCCCGGTCGAGGTGCCGGTGCGCCTCCGCCGGCGCCCCCAGCTGGGAGGCCAGCCGCCCGGCCTCCACCGAGGCCCACAGCGCCCCCGGCGTGTCGTGGGCGGCGAGGTGATGATGGGCCAGTTCGGCGGGGGAGCCGCCGCGCTCCGCGAGCAGCGCGGCGAACGTGGCGTGCAGGCGGGTCCGCTCGCCCGGCAGCAGGTCGTCGTACACCGCCTCCTGGAGGAGCGCGTGCCGGAACGCGTATCCGTCGCTGCCCGCCGTGAGCAGCCGCCGCGAGACGATCTCACGCAGCGCCTCCTCCAGCGGCAGGTCCCCCAGCCCGGCGGCCTCGCGCAGCAGGTCGTGGCCGACCCGCCGCCCGGCCACCGCGGCGATCCGCAGCACCTGACGGGCCGTGTCCGAGAGGGCCTCCACCCGTGCGAGCATCAGGTCGGCGAGAGTGCCCGGCAGCCGGCTGTGATCGGCGCTGGCGGCCAGCAGCTCCTCGGCGAAGAACGGGTTGCCCCCGGCCCGCTCGATCAGGGCGCCGAAGCCGTGTTCCCGTTCCGCGCCCGCGGGGCCGTCGCCGTACCGGTCGAGGCTGGCGAGGTACGCCGCCATGTCGTCGTCGCCCAGCGGCGGCAGCTCGACGGCGGTGACCAGTGGCAGGCGCCGCAGCTCGGCCAGGACGGGGCGCAGCGGGTGGCGGCGGTGCAGATCGTCGGTGCGGTAGGTGCCGACGAGGCAGACCCGCTCCCGCTGCAGCATCCGGGTGAGGAAGACGAGCAGGTCACGGGTCGAGC
Source organism: Microbispora sp. H10670 (assembly GCF_014161385.1). Taxonomy (NCBI): domain Bacteria; kingdom Bacillati; phylum Actinomycetota; class Actinomycetes; order Streptosporangiales; family Streptosporangiaceae; genus Microbispora; species Microbispora sp. H10670. The sequence continues at coordinate 32,816 of NZ_JABBWW010000023.1, forward strand.
GGTCGGCCCAGTGCAGGTCCTCGAAGACGAACAGCACGGGATGGCGCCCGGCCACCTCCGACAGCATGTCGAGGACCGACCCGAACAGACGCTGCTGGGCGAGGCCGCCGGTGGCCGTCTCCTCGGCGAGGCCCGCGTCGTCGCCGGGCAGCAGCCGCCGCAGGGCGGGGCGGGCGGTGACGGCCGGGCCGACCGGCCCCCCGGGCTCGGCGGCGGCGGTGCGCAGCGCGTCGGCCAGCGGGAGGTAGGGCAGGGCGTCGCCGAGCTCGGCGCACTGCCCGGCCAGCGTCACGAACCCCCGCCGCTGTGCCAGGTCGCACAGCTCGGTCACGATCCGCGTCTTGCCGATCCCCGCGTCGCCGCCCACCAGGGCGACGCCCGCGAGCCCGGCCGCGGCGCCGTCGAGCACGCCCAGAAGCTGATCGAGCTCGGAGGAACGCCCGATCAGCACCCTTTGCGGCGTACGCGTGACCACGTTCGCGAGTATGGCACGGTGCCCCGACAGAACCGTGACGACGGCGTCGGCCCCCACCCGGTGACCGAACCCTTCCTCTCACGGCCCGATTCGTACACGCTGTCCTACACGCGGGGGCCGCGGCACCCGCGTCACCGGAACCCATCGACTCGTGAAGGCACACATTGATGCGACTCGTTCGTGGCCACCTCTCCGACGACACCGGCGTCCCCGGGCCCGCCCGCTGGGCCGTGCGCGACGAGGAGGGCGACCGCCTGCTGCCGGAGGACTTCTCGCTCGGGGAGGCGCTCTCGTCCGGCCTCGACCACTTCCGCCGGTCCCTCGCGGCGGCGTCTGGCCCGGCCGTGACACTGGCACTCGCCGCGCCCGTGGACCGGTGGACGGAGGTGTGGGCCGCGGGCGTCACCTACCGGAGATCGCGGGAGGCACGTAAGGAGGAGAGCCACGAGCCCGACATCTACGAGCGGGTGTACGACGCCCCCCGCCCCGAGCTGTTCTTCAAGTCGCTCGGCTGGCGGGTCCGGGGGCACGGGCAGGCCATCGCCGTACGGCCCGACTCGTCCTGGGACGTCCCGGAGCCGGAACTGGCCGTGGTGGTCTGCGCCAGCGGGGAGATCGCCGGATACACCGTCTGCGACGACGTGAGCTCCCGCTCCATCGAGGGCGAGAACCCGCTGTATCTTCCGCAGGCGAAGATGTACCTCGGCGCCACCGCGCTCGGCCCGGGGATCCGTCCCGCCTGGGAGGTCCCCGACCCCTACGACCTCGGCATCCGGCTCGGCATCTCGCGCGGCTCCCGCGAGATCTGGGCGGGCTCGGCGAGCACCCGACGGCTGCACCGGCGGATCGACGACCTCGTCGAACACCTCCTGCGCGCCGACCGCTATCCGTACGGGGTGATCCTGACGACCGGCACCTGCCTCGTGCCTGAGTCGGACTTCACGCTGACGCCCGGCGACGAGGTGACCATCGAGATCGACGGCCTCGGCCGTCTGGTCACCCCGGTGAGCGCGGTCGACGGCATCGACCTGTGGCGGGACCTGCCCGGCCGGTGACCTCCCCGGCCGGGTCCGCCCGGTGCGGGCCCGCGCGGAGCGTCAGTGGCCCGTGGCGCCGTCAATCCGCTCGCGGAGCAGGTCGGCGTGCCCGTTGTGGCGCGCGTACTCCGCGATCATGTCGACCAGGATGCGGCGCAGCGAGATCGGCTGGCCGGTGGCCCGCTTGACACCGGTCTCGTCCAGCGACCGGGCCGCGGCCACGATCTCCCGGGAGCGCTCGCACTCCGCACGCCACACGGCGAACGCCTCGTCGACGTCCCCGCCCAGATCCTCGAAGTCCTGGTCGGGGTCGTCGTCCGAGTAGTAGAGGAGCGGGACGTCCTCACCGGCGAACTGGATGCGGAACCACCACCGCTCGACGCCGGCGAGGTGCCGGAGGATGCCGTGGAGGCTCAGCACGGACGGCGGCACTCCCTGGTCGGACAGCCGTTCCTTCGGCACGCCGGAGCACTTGAGCGCGAACGTCTCGCGGTGCCAGTCCAGGGAGGCGGTGAGGATCTCTCGCTCGTCGCCGACGAGGACGGGAGCGGACCGGGAGTCGCCGTCCCACTTCTTCGAGTAGTTCGCCTCGGGGATCTCGTTCACACTCCGACCCTGTCAGACGGCACCGACAGTTCCCGGGACCGCGGCCGGAGCGGCGTTCGGCCTCCCGAGGCGTTCCGGGCCTCGGCCGCGGGACGGATAGGACGGAGAGACGGACACGCCGGGTCGGGGCGCTCGCGGTTATGGTCGTGGCGTGCCTGACGCGATCTTCGCTCATCCGCGCCTCGCGGCCGTCTACGACGCCTTCGGCGGCGCCCGCGACGATCTGGCGGCCTACCTCGGCATCGCCGACGAGCTGGGCGCGGGCCGCGCGCTCGACATCGGATGCGGCACGGGGTGCCTGGCGGTCCTGCACGCGGACAGCGGCCGTACGGTCGTCGGGGTCGATCCGGCCGAGGCGTCGCTTGGGGTGGCGAGATCGAAGGACCCGGCCGGAAGAGTCACCTGGGTCCATGGCGACGCGACGTCGCTGCCCGCTCTCGGCTTCGACCTCGCGGTGATGACCGGAAACGTGGCGCAGGTCTTCCTCACCGACGACGACTGGACCCGGACCCTGCGGGGAATCCGGTCCGCGCTGCGCCCGGGTGGTCACCTCGTGTTCGAGACGAGGCGTCCCGAACACCGGGCATGGGAGGAGTGGGCCGCCGACTCCGCTCCGGTCACCCTGGAAGTCGCGGGGATCGGACCGGTGCGGCGCCGTCATGAGGTGACCGCCGTCACCCTGCCGCTGGTCTCCTTCCGATAAAGCGCCGCTGGAACAGCAGGACCGGTGCCGTTCGCGGAGTGCCAGGAGAGGGCCGGAGGCCCATCCTCCAGGCGAAGGCGTTTTTGTCGGCGGCGCTGGCTAGTCTGCGGCGCGTGACGCGAGGACGGAGCCGGGACCAGGCGATCGAGGCGCCTTCCGCCCGCGCCGGTGCCGCTGACAGTGCCGGGGAAACGGCCGGGCGGGCGGCCGTCAGGCGCGGGCAGGCCGAGCAGCGGGAGGGCAGGGTCGCCGCGGGACTGTCGGAGCTGGAGCGGTGGCTGGCCGACCAGATCGGGCAGGGGATCGCGCAGGCGCGCCAGACGGGCCCGGCCGGCTGGGACGACCTCGCCAGACGGCTGGTCGACGCTCAGGCGCCGGGTGTGGCGGGCATCGTCACCCGGCTGCCCCGGGTGCTCGGCGCCGAGGACTGGCCGGGTCTCCTTCTCGGGGAGTACGCGCTGCTTCATCTGCTGGCCGTCGCCCACCGCCGCGCCGACGCGCTGCCCGGGCCGCTGCGGCAGACCGTACGGACCCGGGTCGGCTTCCCCGTCACGAGGGAGTCGGTGCTGGCCGGCCCGGTGGTGCGGGACCACTGGGACGTCGTCGGCTGCCGGGACGAGGAGCAGGAGCGGCTGGTCGCCCGGCGCATGTGGCTGGCGGGCCGCGCGACCGGCCGCCCGGCGATGGTGCTGTCGTTCTCGCCGGTCGGGCAGCCGCCGGAGTCGTTCCCGCCGCCGGGCACGACGATCGACGCCGACCTCGCCTTCTACCCGGGCGCATCGCCGCTGCGCGCCCTGGTGGCCGTGCGGCACGGCGACGTCGAGGCGGGCCCGCCACCGGGGACGGAGATCTCGCTGGTCCCCGCGCTGATCGCGGAGGTGCTCGCGGCCGATCCCTGGACCGACTCGTGGCCGCTGGTGCTCGCCGGGGTCGTCCCCTGCCCGGACGGCCTCGCCGACGGTGCGGGCGCCGATGGTGCTGGAGTCGACAGCGAGGGGCCCTGCGGTGCGGGGGCCCATGGTGCTGGGGTCGTCACTGAAGGGCCCGACCGTGCGGGGGCCGACCGTGCCGGGATCGACAGCGATGGGACCGGCGGTGCGGGAGCGGTGCTGGCGCCGCACCTGCCGTTGCACCCTGCCGTGGGCGTCCCGTGGCGGCTGCTGGCCGTCTCCGGCGGGCGGCCGGTGACAGTCGCCGCCGAGTGGACGCCGCGCGGGCTGCTCCCGCTGACGGTCTGGGACGAGGAGGGCGAGGTGGTTCGCCTATGACGCCGGTTCCGGCCGTGGTCGCGCCGTCGCCGGCGGCGCCCACGCTCAGGATCGCGACGCCTGCCCGGCGGCCGGGTCGTCCGGCCGCCTCTCCCGGCCGCTCGCCCCGCTTCCGGAGCGGAGCGACCGGCCTCGGTGCAGGCCGACCGGTGGAGGCGGTATCCGGAGGACGGGCCCGCGCGGTTCCCCTGGTGAGAAGGGCCGCCCGATGACCGGCTCGTGGGAGGAACTGGTGTCCACCGCGCTGGTGGGCGCCGGCCGCCGCGCCGTCCCGCCCGAGAGCCTGTTGGAGCGGGCCGCCGAGCAGGTGGTCCGGATGCGCGCGGGACGGCGGCCGGGGAGGGGCACGCCGCCGGCTCCGGCCGCGGAGGAGACGCTGCCGCCCGTGCCCCGTGCCGCCGCGGCCCGGCTGGCCCGGATGCTCGCGGGTGAGCAGAACAGGCTGCTGATTGAGTGGCTGGAGACGGCGGCCGCGCGGCGGGTGCGCGTGCCGGCCGCCACGATCCCCGCGCTGCTCGACCTCGGAGCGCGGGACCGGTCGATCCGCGCGCACCTGGGGGCGGTCACCGGGGCCCGGGGCCGCTGGCTCGCCGGTCTCAACTCCGCCTGGGCGTACCTGCTGGAGGAGCCGGCACACGTGCCGCCGGGGGAGGTGTGGGAGCTCGGCACGAGCGGAGACAGACGAGCCTTCCTCGCCGCCACACGCCGGCGCGATCCGGCGGCCGCGCGGGAGTTGCTGGAACGCGGCTGGAGCGCGGAGACGCCGGAGGACCGGGCCGTCTTCGTCACGATCCTCGCCGAGGGGCTCGGCATGGCCGACGAGCCGTTCCTTGAGGCGGCGCTCGACGACCGGCGCCGTGAGGTGCGGCAGGCCGCCGCCGACCTCCTCACCCGCCTGCCGCGGTCGCGGCTGGCCCATCGGATGACGGCACGGGCGTCCCGGTTCGTGACCGGGAACGGTCCCGGGATCTCGGCGGAACCGCCGGCGGACTGCGACGGCGAGATGGAGCGCGACGGCGTGCGGGCCCGGCCGCCCGCCGGCATGGAGACGCGGGGCTGGTGGCTGCAGCAGGTGGTGGCGCACACTCCGCTGTCCTTCTGGCCGGGTCACCTCGGTATGCCGCCGGACGAGATCGCCCGGACGAGGATCGGCGACTGGGAGCGGGAGGTGCGCATGGGCTGGACCCGGGCCGCCATCCTGCAGCGGGACGCGACGTGGGCGCGTGCCCTGTTCGAGGCCGAGCCGCTGACCGACCTGCTGGCCGTGCTCCCGCCCGAGGAGCGATCTCACCGGGCGGCCGAGCTGGTGGCCGGCCACCCGGTGGACGGCCAGCTGGTCATGATGCTGGGCGGCGTGCCGCGGCCGTGGGGGTCCCAGCTCGCGAGGGCCGTGCTCAAGAAGATCGTGGAGACCACGCGGACCCAGCCGTGGAACGCCGGAGAGCTGATCCGGCTCGCGGGCGAGCGATTCGATCCCGCGGCGTACGCCCACGCGGGAGAGGTGCCCGAGCTGGCCGCGACCCTGCGGTTCCGCTTCGACATGCTGAAGGAGCTTTCGTGACCACCGTTCTGCGCCCGCACGCGGAGGAGCAGTTCGCCGACGAGCTGGCGATCCTCGCGAAGACCGACGACCGGCCGCGCCCGCCGGGCTGGCGGCTCTCGCCCTGGGCGGTGACGACCTACGTGCTGGGAGACGGCGGGCAGATCACACCGAAGTACATCGGCCCGCGCAGGATCGTCGAGGTCGCGGTGGCGACGCTCGCCACCGACCGGGCGCTGCTGCTGCTCGGCGTGCCGGGCACGGCCAAGACCTGGCTGTCGGAGCACCTCGCCGCGGCGATCTGCGGCGACTCGACGCTGCTCGTGCAGGGCACGGCCGGCACGGCGGAGGAGGCGGTCCGCTACGGGTGGAACTACGCGCGGCTGCTGTCGGAGGGCCCCTCCCGCCTGGCGCTGACGCCGAGCCCGGTCATGCGCGCGATGGCGGACGGACGGCTGGCCCGGGTCGAGGAGCTCACCCGCATGCCGTCCGACGTGCAGGACGCGCTGATCACCGTGTTGTCGGAGAAGACGCTGCCGATCCCGGAGCTTGGGGAGGAGGTGCAGGCGGCCAAGGGCTTCAACGTCATCGCCACCGCCAACGACCGCGACCGCGGGGTCAACGACCTGTCGAGCGCGCTGCGCAGGCGGTTCAACACGGTCGTGCTGCCGGTCCCGGCCAGCTTGGAGGAGGAGGTCGACATCGTGACCCGGCGCGTGGCGCAGCTCGGTCGTTCCCTGGAGCTGCCGGAGACCGTGACCGGGCTGGCGGAGATCCGCCGGGTGGTGACGGTCTTCCGCGAACTGCGCGCGGGGGTGACCGCGGACGGGCGGACCAAGGTCAAGTCACCCACCGGCACGCTCAGCACGGCCGAGGCCATCTCGGTCGTCACCGCCGGGATCGTGCTCGCCGCCCATTTCGGCGACGGCGTGCTGCGCCCGGCCGACGTCGCGGGCGGCATCCTGGGAGCGGTGGTCCAGGACCCGGTGTCCGACCGCGTGGTGTGGCAGGAGTATCTGGAGACCGTCGTCCGCGACCGCGACGAGTGGCGCGACTTCTACCGGGCCTGCCGCGATGCCGGCTGAGACCGCCGCCGCCTCGCCCGGCCCGCACGCGACCCCACTCAGCGGCCAGGGCGAGGACACGAGGGTGGGCCGGGTCGAGGGTCGGGCCGAGGACACCAACGTGGGCCAGGGCCGGGCCGGGGACACCGGCGGGGGCAGGGCCGAGGGCCGGGGCGGGGACACCAATGTGGGCGGGGGCGAAGGCCGGGCCCGGGACACCGGTGGGGGCGAGGACACGAGGGTGGGCCGGGGCGGGCCGCGGGTGTGGGTGCTCGGAGTGCGGCACCACGGGCCAGGATCGGCCAGGGCGGTGCGTGACGAGCTGACCAGGATCCGGCCCGATCTCGTGCTGGTCGAGGGCCCGCCCGAGGCCGACGGCCTGGTGGCGCTCGCCGCCGACCCCGGCATGCGCCCGCCCGTCGCGCTCCTGGCGTACGTGCCGGGGCAGCCGTCGCGGGCCGCTTTCTGGCCGTTCGCGGAGTTCTCGCCGGAGTGGCAGGCGATCATCTATGCCACCGGCGCGGGCGCCGAGGTGCGGTTCTGCGACCTGCCCGCCGGCCACGGCCTCGCGCTCGACGCCGACCCCGTACGCCGCGATCCGATCGGCGAGCTGGCCCGCGCGGCGGGGTACGACGACCCGGAGCGGTGGTGGGAGGACATGGTCGAGCACCGGGGCGAGGCCGGGACGCTCGACGTGGTCGCCGAGGCGATGCGGGCGGTACGCGACGGGCACGTCGCGGAGGGCACGGAGGCCCGGCGCGAGGCGTACATGCGCAGGACGCTGCGGAAGGCGGTGCGTGAGGGCTTCGCCCGGATCGCGGTGGTCTGCGGGGCCTGGCACCTGCCCGCGCTGACCCTGCCCGAGTTCACCGCGCCCGAGTTCACCGCGCCCGAGTTCACCGCGCCCGAGTTCACCGCGCCCGAGTTCACCGCGCCCGATCTGGCCCTGTCCCGAGCGACGCCGCCCGGATCGACGCCGTCCGCATCGCCGTCCGGGCTGACACCATCCGCGCCGGGCCTGCCGGGGCGTCGCGCCGGCGGGTCCGCTCCGCAGGCCGGGACCGGCCCGGCCGCGACAGACGGGCCGGGCCGCCCGCCCTCGGCGGCGGAGGACGAGCGGCTGCTGCGCGGCCTGCCCAGGGTCAGGGTCGAGATGACCTGGGTGCCGTGGACCCACGGGCGGCTCGCGGCGGGCGCCGGCTACGGCGCGGGCGTCGCCGCGCCCGGGTGGTACGAGCATCTCTTCACGGCGCCCGGCCACCCGGTGGAGCGCTGGCTCGCCCGCGCGTCCGCCATCCTGCGCGAGGAGGGCCTGCCCGTCTCCTCCGCGCACGTCATCGAGGCCGTACGGCTGGCCGAGGGGCTGGCCGCGCTGCGCGGGAGGCCGCTCGCCGGGCTGTCGGAGGTCACCGAGGCGGTGCGGGCGGTGCTGTGCGGCGGTGACGAGCTGCCGGTCGAGCTGGTCCAGCGGCGGATGGTCGTGGGGGAGCGGCTCGGGCGGGTGCCGGACTCCACGCCGATGGTGCCGCTGCGGCGTGACCTGCGCGACGAGCAGCGGCGGCTGCGCATGAAGCCGGAGGCACTGACCGGGGAGCACGACCTCGACCTGCGCAGGCCGCTCGACCTCGGCCGCAGCCGGCTGCTGCACCGGCTCGCCCTGCTGGACGTGCCATGGGGAACTCCGCGGCGGGCGCGCGGCAAGGGGACGTTCAAGGAGTCGTGGTCGCTGGAGTGGCGCCCGGAGCTCGACGTGGCCCTCGTCGAGGCCGCCGTCTGGGGGATCACGGTCGAGGCGGCGGCGACCTCCCGCGTCCGCGACCTCGCGGGCGGCGCGGGCCTGCCCGAACTGGCCGCGCTGGTCGAACGCTGCCTGCCGGCCCATCTTCCCGGCGCGCTGCCGTACGTGCTGGGGCGGATCGAGGACCGGGCGGCGCTCGACGGAGAGGTGCGCCACCTCATGGGGGCGCTGCCCGCGCTCGTGCGGACCCGCCGGTACGGGGACGTGCGCGGCACCGAGGGCCTCGCGGGCGTCACCGAGTCGATGCTGGCGCGGATCTGCGCCGGGCTGTCCCCCGCTCTGACGGGGCTGGACGAGGACGCCGCCCGCGAGATGGCGGCGCTGGTGGACGGCGTCCACGCGGCGGCCGGGCTGATGGGAAGCGGCCGGTGGCTCACGACGCTGGCCGGGATCGCCCGGTGCGACGACCTGCCGGGGCTGCTCGACGGCCGGATCGTGCGGATCCTGTGCGACGCCGGAGCGCTGGAGGACGACGTGGCCGCCCGCATGGCGCGGTCGATGTCGCCCGGCAATCCCCCGGCCCGGTCCGCGGCCTGGATGGAGGGCTTCCTCTCCGGGGGCGGCCTGCTGCTCGTCCACGACGCGCGCCTGCTCGCCACCGTCGACACCTGGCTCACCGGCCTGTCCTCCCAGGAATTCGTGGACGTGCTGCCGTTGCTGCGGCGCACGTTCGGCGCCTTCCCGGCGCCGGAGCGGCGGATGATCGGCCGGCGGGTCCGCTCCGGCTCCCCGCCGGGCTCGGCGTCGGGCTCCGGACCCGGCGACGGCGCGGACTACGACGACGCGCTGGCGGCGGCGGCCGGCCGGACCGTGCGGGAGATCCTGGGCCACGGGATGTCCGGCGCTATGGGCGGGAGGCCCTGATGGGCGGCGAGGAGGAGCGGCTGCGCCGCTGGCGGCTGGTGCTGGGCGGCGCGGCGGAGGGAGCGGCGGAAGGGGGCCTGGAGGGGGCGCTGGAGGGCGCGGACGCCCGGCTGGACGCCGCGCTCACGGCCCTCTACGACGAGCAGGAGCGGCGCGGCGCCGGCCTCGGCGCGTCCGCGCCGCGGGTGGCCCGCTGGCTGGGAGACATCAGGGAACACTTTCCCGCCGGTGTCGTGCAGGTCATGCAGAAGGACGCCATCGAACGGCTCGACCTGACCCGGCTGCTGCTGGAGCCCGAGATGCTGGAGGCGGTCGAGCCCGACGTCCATCTCGTGGGCACCCTGCTGTCGCTGAACCGGCTGATGCCGGAGCGGGCCCGCGAGTCGGCCAGGGCCGTCGTCCGCACGGTCGTGCGGGATCTGGAGGCGCGGCTGACGCGCCGCACCCTGGCCGCCGTCAGCGGCGCGCTCGACCGCTCGGCGAGGACGCACCGGCCCAGGAGGACGGCCGAGGTCGACTGGGACCGGACGATCCGGGCGAACCTCGGCAACTACCTGCCCGAGCGGAAGACCGTCGTGCCGTCCCGGCTCGTCGGGTACGCCCGCGGGCAGCGGGGTGTCCGGCGGGACGTCGTGCTGGCCGTCGACCAGAGCGGCTCGATGGCCGTCTCGGTGGTGTACGCGGGCGTCTTCGCCGCGGTGCTCGCCTCGATGCGCGCGCTCAGGACCTCGCTCGTGGCCTTCGACACGGCCGTGGTGGACCTCACCGATCAGCTGCGTGACCCGGTCGAGGTGCTGTTCGGCACCCAGCTCGGCGGCGGAACCGACATCAACCGGGCCGTGGCCTACTGCCAGAACCTCGTCACCCGGCCGGCCGACACGATCCTCCTGCTGGTCAGCGACCTGTACGAGGGAGGACCGAGGGAGGAGATGCTGCGCCGGATCGCCGCCCTGACCGCCGCCGGGGTCCAGGTGATCGTGCTGCTCGCGCTGTCGGACGAGGGGGCGCCGCAGTACGACCGCGAGAACGCGGTGGCGCTGGCCGCGATGGGCGTGCCGGCCTTCGCCTGCACCCCGGACGCCTTCCCCGAGCTGATGGCGGCCGCCATCGAGCGCCGGTCCTACGACCAATGCCGGATAACGCCATCCGGACGATGATTTGTAAGGTCCGTATCATGACTTCGGTAATGTCCGCTCCAACCGTCTTCAGCCAGCGTTACCGCTCCCTGAGCGTCGGGATCGTGGCCCTGGTGATGCTCGTGGCGTTCGAGTATCTGGCGGTTGCCACCGCGATGCCGCTGATCGGCCGGGAGCTGAACGGCTACCGCCTCTACGGCCTCGCGTTCAGCGGCGGCATGGCGGCCAACGTCATCGCCACGGTGGTCGGCGGGCGCTGGAGCGACGCGCGGGGGCCGTTCCCCGCCCTGTGGACGGGGGTCGCGGGGTTCGTCGCCGGGCTGGCGGTCTCGGGGTTCGCGCCCGCCATGGAGGTCTTCCTCGCCGGCCGGTTCCTCCAGGGGCTCGGCGGCGGCCTGTTCAACGTGGCGCTGTACGTCCTCGTCGCCCAGGCCTACCCCTCCGCCATGCACCCGAAGGTGTTCTCGGCGCTGGCCGCGGCGTGGGTGCTGCCGTCGGTGGTCGGCCCGGCCGTCACCGGCTTCGTGGCCGAGACCTGGAGCTGGCGCTGGATCTTCCTGGGCGTGGCCGTGCTGTCGGTTCCCGCCGCGCTGGTCATGTGGCGCGGCCTGCCCCCGCCGGCCGGGCAGCCGAGAGAGGCGATGGGCCGGGCCTTCCTGCCCCGGTTCGCCTGGGGCGTGTGCGCCGCCGTCGGCGCGGCCCTGCTGCAGTACGGCAGCGGCGCGGCGGGCGCGGGGGTCCTGCTGGCGGGCGCCGGGCTGGCGGTCCTCGCGCTGGCGCTGCCGAGACTGCTGCCCCGGGGCACGCTGCGCGCCGCCCGGGGCCTGCCCACGGTGATCGCGCTGCGGGGCCTGGGCGCCGGGTCGTTCTTCGCCGCCGAGGTGTTCGTCCCGCTGATGCTGGTCCGGGAGCGGCACCTGAACACGGCCGAGGCCGGTCTCGCGCTCACCGGAGGAGCCCTCGCCTGGTCGCTCGGCTCGTGGATCCAGGGGCGCAGGCCCCACGCGCGGGCGCTGACCATCCGTCTCGGCGCGACGCTGATCGCCGCCGGCATCTGCGTCACCACCCTCGTCGTCGTCCCCGCCACTCCGGTCGTCATGGCGTTCGCGGGCTGGCTGGTGGCGGGCCTGGGCATCGGCATGGTCTTCCCGACGCTGTCGGTGCTGGTGCTGGAGCTGTCCGCGCCGGGGGAGGAGGGCCGCAACAGCGCCTCGCTGAGCATCGGCGAGTCGGTCTTCGCGGTCGTCGCCGTCGCGGTCACCGGCGCCCTGTTCGCGGCGTACGGGGGCAGGTCGTGGGTCTACGTCACGTGCCTCGGCCTGCTGGTCGTGATGGCCGGCACGGCCGCGGTCGTCGGCGGCCGGTTCGAGCACCGCCGCGAACCGGGCACCATGGAGGTCTAGGGACTCCCGGAAATCCCGCCGTGGAGCAGGCCGGGCCGGCCGCCCGGGGCATGACGCCACGGAACGGCCGCCGGCGGGGATACGGGGAAGAAACGAGGGGATCCGAGTGCCGCGTGTCCGCGAGCTGGAGGTCTTCAGGATGACCCTGCCGTACGGCAGGCGTCCGGAGACCGTCCTGGTGAAGATCACGGACTACGGCGGCATGGTCGGCTGGGGCGAGGCCGTCGATCCGGCCGCGGCCGGGCCGCTGGAGCGGGCTCTGCCCGCGCTCGTCGGCCTCGACTGGGAACACCCCTCGGAGCTGGGGGACAATCCGGGCGGCGCGGCCGGCGACATGGCCTGCTGGGACCTGTGGGGCCGTATGAACGGCGTCCCGCTCGCCCACGCCCTCGGCGGCACCCGCACGTCCCTGATCGCGACGGTCAGGCTGGCGGCGGACCGCTCGCTGGAGAGCATGGTCGCCCGGGTGAACCGGCACGTCTGCGCGGGCTACGGGCACGTGACGCTGGACGTCCACCCCGGCTGGGACGTCGAGCCGCTGCGGGCCGTGCGCGCCGCCTACCCGGGCCTGGCCATCGCGGTGGACGGGCGCGGCGCCTACACCGAGATCACCCAGCTGGAGGCGCTGGACGCCTATGGGGTGGTGGCCATAGAGCGCCCCTTCAAGGACCTCCTGACCAGCGCCGACCTGCAGGACCGGGTGTCGGCCGCGGTCGCGGTCGAGGTGGCCTCCGTGGCCGAGCTGGACGAGGCGACGCGCCTCGGCGCGGGCCGGGCGCTGCTGCTGCGGCCCGCCAGGTTCGGCTCGCTCGGCGCGGTGCGGCGCGCGCACGACCACGCGGCGGAGGCCGGGTGGGGCATCGTCTGCGCCGGCGGCCTCGGCGCGGGCCTGGCCCGGGCCGCGACGGTCGCCGTCGCCAGCCTGCCCGGCTGCACCCTGCCCAGCGACGTGGCCGAGCCGCCGCGCAGCGCTCAGGTGGTGCTCCCGCCGGTCGGCGCGTCCGGCGGGGTCGTCGCCGTGCCGCTCACCCAGCCCGGCCTCGGCCACACCGTCGACGAGGACCGCGTACGCCGCCTCGCCCGCGAGTCGTTCCGCGTCTGATCCGCCCGGCGTACGCCGGCCACCCGCCTTCGTCGCGCCCCGGAGGGACGAGCCACGCCGGTCCCCGGTGAGGTCACGATCTTTCAGCGCGCCGTCGCCGTGCCCGGCGCCCCGCAGCCGTCCCCGATCGGGCTCGGCGTCCCCGGCGACGGCGGCACGGTCGGCACCGGCGCGGGGGAGGGAGAGTGGCGATGCCGGAGCCGCCGCGGACCGGCCGGGAAGCCGTTCGACGGGGTGGCCGGAGGAGAGGTCTGGGCGTGCAGCGAGTCACGGATCGCCCGCGCCGTGAGCAGCCGGATCCGGTCCCAGTCGGGGTAGGCGGTGTTGACCAGCGGTGGCACGAACTGGAGGCTGGTCACCCCGGCGTGCTTGACCTTCCAGGCCAGCGGCACCAGGTGCTCCAGCATCGGCCTCGGCACGTCGGTGCTGAGGATCCTCCGGGTGGCCGCCGCGATCTGGGTGAACCGCGTCAGCACGGTCGCCGGGTCGGCCTGGCCGAGCAGCGCGCCGAGCAGGCATCGCTGACGGTGCATCCGGTCGAAGTCGTCGCTCATCGTGCGGGAACGGGCGTACCACAGCGCCTCGGTGCCGTCCAGGCGGCGGGTCCCGGCCCTGACCACCCCCTCGTCGTACCGGCCGTACACGATGTCGCGGTCCACGGTGAGCACGATCCCGCCGAGAGCGTCGATCATCTTCGCCAGGCCCCAGATGTTGACCAGCGCGTACCAGTCGATCCGCAGGCCGAGGATGTAGCCGACCGTCTCTTTGAGGACCTGCGCGCCCATGTGCCGGTGGCCGCCGAACAGTTCGGGGTGGTCGTCGGCGTACTGCCACACCGAGAACAGCAGGTCCTCCCGCCAACCGGGCCGATACTCCGGAAGCCGGAACCCGAAGGGGAACCGGACGGCCATCGGGCTGCCCGGAGGGAACCGCACGTGCTCCAGGTTGCGGGGCAGGCCGAGCAGCACGGCGCGGCCCGTGCGGACGTCGACGCTGGCGACGTTGATGCTGTCGGTGCGCATCCCGATCCGGTCGGCGCCCCAGTCGCCGCCGAGCAGCAGCACGTTGACGCGGTCCCGGCCCGCCCACGGATCCTCGGGCCCCGCCCCGGCGGCGCCCGCCGGTCCGCCCCCGCCGGGCGTGGTGAAGATCGCGTCTAGCGTCCGCTCGGACAGGGAGACGTACCGGGCGGCGACCGCGAACGGCACCGCGACGGCCACCGCGAGCACGCCCGCGACCAGCCCGGTGAGGATCTGCCCCGAGCGCGGCAGCGCCGCGGGACGCAGGACGGCGTACGAACGGACGACCAGCCAGAACCAGGCGACGGAGCAGGCCACGAAGACCAGGGAGATCTGGCTCAGCCACCCCAGCGCCCGTCCGGCGAGGCCCGCGTCGGCCCCCGCGGCGACGCCTGCGACGCAGACGACCGTGGTCAGGTAGGCGCCGAGGAGGGTCAGCCCCGTGCGGCGGCGGCCCGCGCGCAGGTGCGCCGCGCCCGGCAGCACCGCCGACAGCGCCACCCAGGCGATGAGCGCGACGGCTCCGCGCGCCGGCCCGGAGCGACGCGTCGCCGGCGCGGCGCCCTTCCGGCGTGCCAGACCAGGGGTGACCACGGCTCAATTGAAGCGACACGGACCGCGGAAAACCCGTGACCGCCACGAGCCGGAACAGTCCTTGCCGGATTTTGACCGGGGCGCGGCCCTACCAGGGGAAGGCGAACAGGCCGTAGTAGGCCGCGGTCAGGAGCAGCAGGGCCGTTCCGCCGAGCACGCCCGCGAGCACGCTCTTCTGCCAGGGCGTCGGCTCCCAGCCGTCCCGCAGGCCGCCGGCGACCGCGGCGAACGTCGCCACCGTCTGCGCCAGCATCGCGACGGCGAGCAGCCGCACGACCAGCCACCCGGCCTGTACGGCTGGCCAGGCGCCGGCCTGGTTCACCGAGAACAGCACGATCAGCGTGATGAAGGCCATGACCGCGGCGAGTTCACCGAGCCCGATCCAGGCCATCCGCCGCAGCCGCCGCCGGATGGCCGGCCACCGCTGGACGTTCTCCTGGAACCGCAGGTCGCGTCCGCGCAGGCGGACGACCATCTCGGTGACCGGGGCCGCGACGTATCCCACCGCGGCCAGGCAGAGCGTCAGCCACAGGATCGTGCTGTCCCCCCACCACGGCGCGGCCGGCACGTCGGCCGCCTCGAAGCGCTGCACCGGCGTCGCGCCCGCGATGGGCACCGAGGGTCTCGCCGTACGCGGCAGGTCCCTGATCCAGTTCGCGAGCGTGGGCAGGTAGTCCGGCGCGAACGCCCCTCCGTTGACCCGCATGGCGTGGTCGGCCCCGGCGAGGAAGCGGATGGTGTAGCCGGTGTCGCCGCTCTGCCGCAGCGCCCGGGTGAGGGCCTGGGTGCTCTCCACGAAGGGGATCGAGGGGTCGTCGGTGCCGTACAGCGCGAGCACCGGCTGGGTGATCCCGCGCAGGGCGGGCGCCCCGTCGTAGCGCAGGAAGTCGAAGCCGACGCCGCCCATGACCCTGGTCAGCAGGTCGCGTACGCCGGTCGGGGCGTGCAGGCGCAGCAGTTGCTCGTTGAGCGCCCAGGCGACCTGGCGCAGCGGCGAGACGTTCGGCGAGGAGACGAGGACCACGAACGCCGCCCGGGGGTCGCGGGCGGCGGCGATCGGGACGACCCAGCCGCCCTCGCTCACTCCCCACAGGCCCGCGCGCGCCGGGTCGACGTCCGGCCGCTGGCGCAGCACCCGCAGCATGCGCAGGGCGTCGTCGGCGAGCAGCCCGAAGTCGCGGCTGCGGAAGGAGTAGCCGACGGTCCGCTTGTCGTAGGCGAGCGTCACGACGCCCGCCCTCGCCAGCCACTCGGCCTGCTGGGTGAACTCCCCGCCGTCGCCCGAGCCGGAGCCCTGCACGAACACGAACGCGGGGTGGCGTCCGGGCGACAACGGCGCCCTGATCGTCGCCCGCAGCGTCTCGTTCCTCGCCGGCACGAGCAGTTTCTCGGTGCGGAACCGCCCGCCGCCGAAACCCGCTCCGGCGACCGGCCGCACCTCGGCGGCCGGCTGCGCGGGGATGTCACGGAACTGGGGCGAGGCGCGAAGCGGCGGCGGGTCGAAGGCCGGCGGGGAGAGCACGTGGCCGATGGTCGCGAGCATCACCATCAGCACACCGGCGATCACTCCGAGAGTGCCCCGGCCGATGTTCATGAGGCGCTCCCCCATGCGTGCTCGTATCCCGAACCCAGGTTAAGTCATTACTCGCTCTTCACGCGGTGCACGGATGTGACGATTGATGCGTCGTTTGTCGGCGGGACCTGTTAGCTTCCTGCGACATGCGTGTCCTGCACACCTCCGACTGGCATCTCGGCCGCTCGTTCCACCGGGAGAGCCTGCTCGGCGCGCAGGCCGCGTTCGTCGACCACCTCGTCGAGACCGTCCGCGCGGAGCGGGTCGACGTCGTGCTGGTCTCCGGCGACGTCTACGACCGCGCGCTGCCCCCCGTGGACGCGGTCGCGCTGTGCAACGAGGCGCTCGCCAGGCTCAAGGCGCTGGGCGCGCACACGGTGCTGATCAGCGGCAACCACGACTCCGCCGTACGGCTGGGCTTCGGCGCCGATCTGATGGAGCGGGTGCACCTGCGCACCGACCCCGCCCGGGCCTGGGACCCGGTCACGATCGGCGACGTCGCGTTCTTCGGCATCCCCTACCTGGAGCCCGAGCTCGTCCGGGGGCCGTGGGAGCTGGCCGAGCGCAGCCACACCGCCGCGCTCTCGTACGCCATGGAGCGCGTCCGCGCGCACCCGGCCGCGCGCAGGGTGGTGCTCGCGCACGCGTTCGTCACCGGAGGGGAGGCGAGCGACAGCGAACGGGACATCAGCGTCGGCGGGGTCTCCCACGTGCCGCTGAGCGCCTTCGACGGCGCCGACTACGTCGCCCTCGGCCACCTGCACGGGCGCCAGGTGATGAGCGAGACGGTCCGTTACAGCGGCTCGCCGATCGCCTACTCCTTCTCCGAGGCCGGCCACCTGAAGGGCTCCTGGCTCGCCGACCTGGACGGCGGGCCGACGGAGTTCGTCCCGGCCCCGGTGCCGCGCCCGGTCGCCAGGCTGCGGGGCCGCATCGACGACCTGCTGACCGACGCCCGCCTCGCCCGGCACGAGGACCACTGGCTGCAGGTGACGCTGACCGACCCGGTGCGCCCGCGCGAGGCGATGGAACGCCTGCGCGGGCGCTTCCCGCACACGCTCGCGCTCGCCTTCGAACCGGACGGCGCGGCCGGGAGCGCTCCGCAGGCGCCGAGGATCGCCGGGAGGGCCGAGATCGAGGTGGCGCTCGACTTCGTCCGCGAGGTGCGCGGGGAGCAGGCCGACGACGACGAACGGCGGCTGCTGGAGGAGGCGGTCGAGGCGTGCCGCATCAGGGAGAGCGCGTGAGCGGCCGGCCCGTGCCGGGTGAGGAGGTCCGGTGAGGCTGCATCGGCTGAGCCTGGTCGCGTTCGGGTCCTTCCCGGGGACGGAGGAGGTCGACTTCGACGCGCTCGGCGAGGCGGGCCTGTTCCTGATCCACGGCCCGACCGGCGCGGGCAAGACGACGGTGCTCGACGCCGTCTGCTACGCCCTGTACGGGCGGGTGCCCGGCCAGCGGGAGAGCGCCCGCAGCCTGCGCTGCGACCACGCGCCGCCTGCCCGGGGGCCGTCGGTGACGCTGGAGGCGACGATCCGGGGCAGGCGCCTGCGGGTCACGCGTTCCCCGGCGTGGATGCGGCCGAAGCTCAGGGGCTCGGGTCTCGTCGAGGAGAAGGCCAAGGCCCTGGTCGAGGAGCTGACCGAGCCCGGCGGGCGGTGGGTCGCGCGCAGCACCCGCAGCGACGAGGCCGGCGACTTCATCGGCACGCTCACGGGGATGAACGCCGCCCAGTTCTGCCAGGTGGCGCTGCTGCCGCAGGGCGACTTCGCGAAGTTCCTGCGCGCCGGGGGCGAGGAGCGGCGCGAGCTGCTGGAGCGGCTCTTCTCCGTCCGGGTGTTCGGCGAGGTGGAGCGCTGGCTCGCCGACCACCGCACGCGGTCCGGGCGGGAGGCGCAGGAGCTGGCCCAGCGGGTCCACTCGGTGCTGGACCGCATGCGCGGCGCGGCGGGAGACCTCGCGCTGCCCGAGGACGCGGACGGACCGGAGACCTGGTCGGGTGAGGTGCTGAGCCTCGCCGAGGGCGCGCTCGCCCACGCGGTGACCGCCTGCGCGGCGAGCCAGGCCGGCCTGTCGTCGGCCCGGAGCAGGCTGGAGGACGGCCGGGCCCTCGCCGACCGGCAGCGCAGGCACGCCGCCGCCCTGGCCCGGCGCCAGGAGCTCGACGCGGCGGCGGACGAGCGATCCGACCTCGAGGCGATGCTCGACGAGGCGGCGCGCGCCGACCGGGTGCTGCCGCTCGTCCGCCAGGCCGAGCAGCGCGCGGAGGCCGTGGCCAAGGCCCGCCGGGTGGCCGCCGACGCCATGCTCCGCGCGTTCCCCGGCGCTCCGGACGGCCCGGTGTGGCCGGACCCGGAGCGGCTGGCCGTGCTGGAGCGGGAGCGGCGCGACGAGATCGCCCGGGTGCGCCAGATCCTCCCGGAGGAGGCGCGCCTGCGGGAGGTGCGGGACGAGCGGGCGGGCGCCGAGCGCGCGCTGGCGGCGCTGTCCGAGGAGGAGGCCCGCCTGGCCGGGCGGCTCGCCGCGCTGCCCGGGGAGCGTCTCGGCGTCGAGGAGCGGCTCGCGGGGGCACGCCGGGCGGCGGCGAGCCTTCCGGGCCTGACCGCCGCCAGGGACGCCGCGCTGCGGCTGCGTGCGGTCACCGGGGAGGCCGCGCTGCTCGACGCCGAGCTGACCCGGCTCTCGGGTGACGAGGCGCGGGCGCGGGCCGACCAGCAGGAGCTGCCCGCGGCCCTGGCCGACGCCGGGGAACGGCTCCGGGACCTGCGCGACATGGCCGCGCGGATTCCCGCGCTGGAGGCCGCCGCCCGGACGGCGGAGGAGCGGCTCGGCAGCGCGCGGCTGCGTGACACGCTGACCGCCGAGCTGGAGGCGGCCGAGCGGGACCGCCGCGCGGCGGTCGACCTGGCCCAGGAGCGCCGGGACCGGCTCCAGGAGGTGCGGCAGGACCGCATCGACGGAATGGCCGCCGAGCTGGCGGCCGGGCTCGTGGACGGGCTGCCCTGCGCCGTGTGCGGCGCGACCGGCCATCCCCGCCCGGCCGAGCCCGCCGTACGGGCCGCCACGGCCGAGGACGAGCGGGCGGCGCAGGACGCGTTCGACGCGGCGCAGCGCGCCCGTGAGGCGGCGGAGGCGAACGTCGCGGGGCTCTCCTCGCGCCTCGCCGACGCGGAGTCCCGCGCCGGGGACCTGTCCCAGGAGGCCGCCGGAACCGCCCTGGACGAGGCCCGGGACGAGCTGTCGCGGCTGCGGTCGGCCGCGTCCGCGGTCGACGCGGCCGAAGCGGAGGCCGGACGGCTCGCCGCCGCCTTGGAGGACGCCCGCGAGCGGGCCGGGGAGCTGGCCGGGCTGCTGACCGAGACCAGGACCAGGCGGGACGCCCTGCTCGCCGAGGGGGAGCGCCTCGCCGCGGGACTGGAGGGCGATCTCGCGGACGTGGAGGCCCGGCTCGGCCGGGCGCGGTCGGAGGCGGAGGCGGAGGAGGAGCTCGCCGCCCGCGCCGCCCGGCTCACGGCCGAGCTGGAGGAGCTGGGCGCGCTGGCCGCGCGGAGGGGGGCGGAGCTGGCCGAGGCCCGCGCCCACCGGGACATGCTGGAGACCGGGGAACGCCGGCTGGCCGAGGTGATCGACGCCGCGCGGGGCGCGGACCCCTCGCTCGCCGCCCGGATCGACCGCCTCTCCGAGGAGGCCGGCCTGCTGCGCGAGGCGGCCGACGCGGCGCGTACGGCGGCGGAGGCCGGGCGCGAGAGCGAGGCCGCGCGGGCCGCGGCGGCCCGCGCCGCGTCGGGGGAGGGGTTCGCGAGCGTGGAGCACGCCGCCGCCGCGGTCCGCACCCCGGAGGACCGGGAGGCGATGACCGAGCGGCTGGGACTGCTGGACGCCGAACGCGCCACGGTGGAGGGGCTGCTGGCCGATCCCGAGCTGGTCGCGGCCGCCGCCGAGCCGCCCGCCGGCCTGGCGGAGCTGAGCGCCGCGCACGACGCCGCCGAGCGCGAGCACGGTCTGCGCACCTCGGCCCGTGACCGCGCGCGGAGCAGGCTCGACCAGCTCACCGCCCTCGCCGGCGAGCTGGACGCCGCGGCGCGCGCCCACCGGCCGGCCGAGGAGCGGCACCGCCTGGCCCGGCGCCTCGCCGAACTGGCGGGCGGCACCTCCGGTGACAACCGATGGCACATGCGGCTGTCGGCGTACGTGCTCGGCGAGCGGCTGCGGCAGGTCGTGGACGCGGCCAACGAGCGCCTCGACCACATGTCGGGCGGGCGCTACCTGCTGCGGCACGACCTGAACCGGACCGCGGGCGACCGGGGCCGGTCGGGCGGCGGGCTGGGCCTGCGGGTGCTCGACGCCTGGACCGGGGTGGAGCGCGACCCGGCCACCCTGTCCGGCGGCGAGAGCTTCATCACCTCCCTCGCCCTGGCGCTGGGCCTGGCCGACGTGGTGACGGCGGAGGCGGGCGGCGCGGAGATCGGCACCCTCTTCGTGGACGAGGGCTTCGGCACGCTCGACGAGGACACGCTCGACGACGTGCTCGACATCCTCGACGGGCTGCGGGAGGGCGGCCGGGCGGTCGGCGTCGTCAGCCACGTC
Source organism: Microbispora sp. H10670 (assembly GCF_014161385.1). Taxonomy (NCBI): domain Bacteria; kingdom Bacillati; phylum Actinomycetota; class Actinomycetes; order Streptosporangiales; family Streptosporangiaceae; genus Microbispora; species Microbispora sp. H10670. Next base: position 53,582 of record NZ_JABBWW010000023.1, read on the forward strand.
GCCGAGCTGCGCGTGCGCATCCCCGCCCAGCTCCGCGTGCTGAAGAACCGCGGCGGCTCCACCCTGGCGCACGCCTGACGCGGGCACCGGGGGGAGCTCAGGGGGTCAGCAGGTAGGCGTTGTCCTTCCACCAGGTCCAGATGGCCGGCCGGTCGCCCGCCTCGGCGAGGACCGCGACGTCCTCGCCGTCGAAGGTCCACACGGCCAGGTAGGAGCCCTTCGAGCCGGGCTTGCAGACGAGCGTCCCCGTGACCTTTCCCTCGTGGTTCCAGGCGCCGGAGGAGTCGCCGCGGGCGCAGCCGCGCGACCTCAGGCCCTTCGACAACCCGGCGACCCACGCCTTCAGCGCCTTCCCGTCGATGAACCGCATCACCAGCGGGTTCCGCGCCGGGCCAGAGCGCACGGCCGCGCAGTTCACCGCGGCGATCACCTTGGCGTTCTCCTCCGCGAACGCGGGGACGCACCCGGTCAGCACGCGGGAGTCGATACGATCGACCAGTGCCTGCTGCCCCACCGTGAAGCTGGCGGGCGTCGGCGTGGCCGGGCCCAGGGTGGAGGTCCCCATGATGGCCAGGCACTCGGTGAGGCCGAGTCGCCGCGCGCCGGCCACCCACGACGGCATCGTGTTGGTCGTCAGCGCCTGCATCGCCCTCACCGTCGCCTGGATCTGGAGCGGGGTGCTCTGGCCCACCTGGTGGTTCACGAGGAACGTCGCGATCGTGGTGAACGCCGTCGCGAAGTTCCGGGTGTCGCGCAGGAGCCCGTCGATGTCGCGGCGATCGTATCCCTCCGGCACCGGGATCTCCGCGAAGTCGGCGCTCATCGCGCGGAACGCCGAGGCGACCTCGTCCATGGACGTCACGACCGCGGCCAGTTCGGGGCTGCGCGTGCCGGCGGGCGGCATCCCCCGTACGAGCTGGGCCATCTGGAGCATGGCCGAGTGCAGCGAGGTCTGCATGTCGCCGAAGTTGCGCTGGCAGGTGTTGTCGGCCTTGAGACGCCACTCGTCGATCGTCGGTCCGGGAGTCCGGTCCACCAGCGCGATCCAGAACGCGCCCACGGTGACGGCGAAGGTGATCAGGGCGCCGGCGGACTTCCCCGCCAGCATCAGCTTCTCCCGGCCGGTGCGCGGCCGCCTCACGGGCGGTTCCTCCGGCGCCTGGTCCAGGCTCACGCGACGATCGCCCCTCGCGTGCGGTCGCGCTGTCCGCCCGATCGAGTTCGCCTCACCAATTCGTCCCTCTCCAGCCGGACCCCGACCAGCAGACGAACCACACGTAACCATAGAAGGGAGCTGGTCACGACCGGAAGAAATCGAATCGTCACCAGGAATTCCCCCTTCCTGGCTACCCCAACGAAACGCGTCCGCGAGAAAGTGCCCGGCCGGCTTACGGAGGGCCGAATCGGGGAAATCGCCGTGACCGTGGCCTGGGTGCTCGCCTGTTCATCGCATTCGTCTCAGCGCCCGGACCCATTTGATCACTCATAAATCCGGGAACCGCTTCATCAATGGTTGATCTACAACGTAAAGGCGCTCGGGCGAGTCTATGCCGGCAGCCAGTGGGAGGTCAGGAGGTAGCCGCCGTAGACGAGTGACGCGGTGGAGACCAGCAGGAACAGCAGCACCCAGAGCGTGCCGGGCACGTGGGTCAGCCGGGCGAGCTGGTCGGCGTCGGAGTCCGGCGCGTGCCCGACCCGGCGCTTGGCCTGCAGTTCGAGGATCGGCCGCACGCCGCCGAGCAGCAGGAACCACGCCGCGGCGTAGGCGCCGGCGGACTGCACGTCGGGCGGGGCGAACCAGGACAGCGTGAAGACCGCGCCGCCCACCACGAGCAGGGACACCGCGCCGAAGACGTTCCTGATCATCAGCAGCATGCAGGTCAGCAGCGCGAGCACGGCCCACAGCAGCAGCGTGATCCGCCCGTCCGCGACCAGCCAGGCCGCGCCGAGGCCGATCAGGGACGGCGCGACGTACCCCGCGGCGGCGGTGACGACCATGCCGGGCCCGGTCGGCCTGCCCCGGGTCAGCGTCACTCCGGAGGTGTCCGAGTGGAGCCGGATGCCCCGCAGCTTGCGCCGCGTGAGCACCGCCACGAACGCGTGGCCGCCCTCGTGCGCGATTGTGATCAGGCCGCGGGAATAGTGCCACGAAACCGGGTAGGCGACTACCGCCAGAGCGGCGAACCCGGACATGACGACCAGCCAGAGCGGGGGCGCGACCTGGGTGGCGGTCAGATGGTTCCAGAGGGCCTTGAGGGGGGTCACTCCCGGAATCGTACGGCCCGCGGGCCCGGTCCACGCCGCCCGCGCCCGCCCGGTGCGCGGGGAAAGTGCGAACGGGGGTTACCTTCTACAAGTGGCAGAGCGGCGGATACGTGGACTGCGCGGATTGAGTGGACTCATGAGGACGAAGCCGGAGCAGGCTCCCGAACACTCCATGGACCCACGGGCCGGCGAGCGCGAGGACTCCTTCAGGCACAGCGTGATCGACAACGCGGTGTACGTGGACGGCGAGCGGGTGGACTCGCCGCTGTCGCTCGGCGACGCCATCGCCTCGTTGCGTGCGCGGCCGGGCGCGATGGCGTGGATCGGCCTCTACCGGCCGGAGGAGGCGGAGCTGATCAAGGCCGCCGAGGAGTTCGGCCTGCACGAGCTCGCCATCGAGGACGCCATCGTCGCCCACCAGCGGCCCAAGGCCGACCGGTACGGCGGCACGCTGTTCGTGGTGCTGCGGGCGGCGCAGTACCTCGACAAGCCGGAGAAGGTGGCCTTCGGCGAGTTGCACGTCTTCGTGGGCCCCGACTTCGTCCTGACCGTGCGGCACAGCGAGGCGCCCGACCTGTCGAAGGTGCGCCGGCGGATGGAGTCGGACCCCGACCTGCTCCGCCAGGGCCCGCAGGCCGTGCTGTACGCGATCCTCGACGCGGTGGTGGACGGTTACGCGCCCGTGGTCGCCGGGCTGCAGAACGACATCGACGAGATCGAGGTGCAGGTCTTCGGCGGCGACCCGGCGGCGCCGCGGCGCATCTACGCCCTTTCACGGGAGGTCATCGAGTTCCAGCGGGCGACCAGCCCGCTCGTGCCGATGCTCGACGGCTTCATCGCGGGGTCGCCCAAGTACGGCGTGAACGAGGAGTTGCAGCGTTACCTGCGCGACGTGTCCGACCACGCCATCACGGTCACCGAACGCGTGGCGGGCTTCCGGCAGATGCTCCAGGACATCCTCATCGTCAACTCCACTCTCGTGAGCCAGCAGCAGAACGAGGAGATGACCAAGCTGACGGCCACGAGCATCGCCCAGGGCGACGAGGTCAAGAAGATCTCCGCCTGGGCGGCCATCCTGTTCGCTCCGACCCTGGTCGGCACGATCTACGGGATGAACTTCGACCACATGCCCGAGCTGCACTGGATGCTCGGCTACCCCCTGGCGATCGTTCTCATGGGCGTCGTCTGTCTCACGCTCTACCTGGTGTTCAAGCGCCGCGACTGGCTGTGAGACGCGAGGACGCCCGGTGCGTCCTTGTTGGGGCCCACTCGGGTCCCGCGACCAGGCCCGAAGTAGCTCTCTGTAGCCTGTTCGCCGAGTGCCGCTGGCCGGGCGGGCTCCCGGCCTCAGCGGCTCAGCGCGGTCTCCCGTTCCACCCGCGACAGCTTGTCCGGGTTGCGCACGAAGTAGAGCTCGGTGACCAGACCGCCCTCGACCCGCATCGCGACGACACCGTCGATCTCCTCGTCGATGCGCATGAGGAGACCCGGGCAGCCGTTGACCTGCACCTGCTCGACCGACACCTCGGCCCCGAACCTGTGCAGGCCCGCGGCCAGCAGGCGAGCCACCTTGCCGGCCCCCACGACGGGCCGCGGCACAGCGGGCTTGACGCCGCCGCCGTCGCTCAGGGCGACGACGTCGGGAGCGAGGACGTCGAGCAGGCTCTGCAGCTCGCCGGTCTCGACCGCGCGCTGGAACGCCTGGAGCGCGTCGCGGGTCTCGGCCGCGGAGACCACGTCGCGCGGCCGCCGGGCGGCGACGTGCGCTCGAGCCCGGTGGGCGATCTGGCGGACCGCTGCCGGGCTCTTGCCGACGGCGTCGGCGATCTCGTCGTATCCGACGTCGAACACCTCGCGCAGCACGAACACCGCCCGCTCGGCCGGCGCGAGCGTCTCCAGCACCAGCAGCATCGCCATCGAGACGCTGTCGGCCAGCTCGACGTCCTCGGCCACGTCGGGTGTGGTCAGCAGCGGCTCAGGCAGCCAGGGACCGACGTAGGACTCCCTGCGCCGGCCGAGCGTACGCAAGCGGGTCAGCGCCTGCCGGGTGGCGATCCGCACCAGGTACGCACGCCGATCCTCCACGGTGTCCAGGTCGACGCCCGACCACCGCAACCAGGTCTCCTGCAGGACGTCCTCGGCGTCGGCGGCCGACCCGAGCATCTCGTAGGCGACGGTGAACAGCAGGTTGCGGTGGGTGACGAACGCCTCGGTGGCGGGATCGGTCCGGCCGCCGCCGGCGAACGCTCCAGCTGTGCCCGCCGTCCGCTCGCTCCGCTCGTTCATATTCCCCGCCCCTGCCTGTCGCCGCTCGACTCTGCCACACGTGTGCCACACGCAAGACGCCGGTCCCCGTCGCCGTGTGACACCCGCTCGCGGTGACACACCTCACATCCGCGTCCTGTCACAGGGGTCGGGTCGGCGGCGTCTGCATGGTCGTCAGGACGCCGCGTGACGACGAACGCGGCAGGCGAACCACGGAAGTGAGGATCGATGACGAACACGGACCGGACTTCGGTGCTGATCACCGGTGCCAACAAGGGACTCGGTTTCGAAGCGGCCCGGCGGCTCGGGGAACAGGGGTGGACCGTCTTCCTGGGGTCGCGCGACGAAGGACGCGGAAGGGCGGCCGCCGGCAAACTGGCCGCCGGCGGCGTGGACGTGGTCATGGTCCCGCTGGACGTGACCTCGGACGAGTCGGTGGGCGAGGCCGTACGGCTTGTGCGACGGCACACCGACCGGCTCGACGTGCTGATCAACAACGCCGGGGCGCCGGGCAGGATCATCCCGCCCGCGGACGCGACGGCCGACGAGGTCCATTCCGTCTACGACACCAACGTGTACGGGCCGATCAGGGTCACACACGCGTTCCTCCCCCTGCTGCGGGCGGCGGACAACCCGCGCGTGGTGATGGTGTCCAGCGGCGGGGGTTCCTTCGCGGTCGTGACCGATCCGGATCAGCCGGTCTCGAAGATGCACGAGCTCGCCTACAGCTCGTCGAAAGCGGCACTGAACATGATTACCGTCCGATACGCCCAGGCGCTCCCGGAGATCAAATTCAATGTCGCCACCCCCGGAGAGGTCGTCAACCGCAAGTTCGCCGCCACCGACATGAACAACCACACCGGCGCGATGACGGTCACCGAGGGCACCGACTCGATCATCGAGCTCGCGACGCTCGCCTCTGACGGGCCGACCGGGATCTTCATCGATCGCCTCGGCCCCATCGCCTGGTAGTTCCGGGCCCCGTGACGGTCTTGTCGAGCTCGGGACGCGTGGTGGCGCGAGCGTAGCCGATCCGCGCGTGCCCGGCCGGCTCGACGTCGGCCCCGGCGGTGCGGGGCAGCCGGGTTGTTCGGGGCTGGTCGCGCGGACCCGAGCGGGGGCTTGTTCGCGCCAACTATCTAGATATATCTTTCATGTATCTCGATAGTTGGAGGATCGCATGCACGAGGATGGAGGGCCCCCGGCTGTCCCGCTCGCGCCTCCGCCGCCACCGACACCGCCACCACCGCCGTCACCCCCACCACCGCCGCAGGCCGGTCCGCGGCTCCCTCAGCCGCCCGCGCTGGGACCGCGCGTACGGCGGGGCGACGTCCGTGCGGCCCTGCTGCGCCTGCTGACCGAGGAGCCGCGCAACGGCTACCAGCTGATCGAGGAGATCGCGCGGCGCAGCGGCGGGGTCTGGCGGCCCAGCCCCGGCTCGGTCTACCCCGCCCTCCAGCAGATGGAGGACGAGGGACTGGTCCAGGGAGAGGACGCGGGCGGCAGCCGTACGTACCGGCTGACCGAGGAGGGCGGGCGGCAGGCCGGCGAGCGGGCCGAGCCGTGGGCGGACGTCTGCCGCGGCCTCCCCGCGGACCGGCACGAACTGCGGACGCTGTGGGGCCAGCTCGGCGAGGCCTTCGTCCATCTGACGCACGTCGCGGACGACCGCCAGGTCGACGAGGCCAAGAAACTGCTCAGGAGCACGCGCCAGGCGATGTTCCGGATTCTCGCGGAGGACGCATGAACGAGCGAAGCGAGCGGATCGACGGGCGCGGGGCGGTTCACGTGAGCCCGCGGCCTTCGGAGGGGGTGGCATGAACGCGCGGGCCGGTGATCTCGGCGCGGCGGTGGCGGTGCGCGGCCTGCGCAAGACGTACGGCAAGGTCGAGGCCGTCAAGGGCGTCGACTTCGAGGTCGCGCCCGGCGAGGTGTTCGGCTTCCTCGGGCCGAACGGCGCGGGCAAGACCACCACGATCAGCATGCTGTGCACGCTCGCCACCCCCACGGGCGGCACCGCCCTCGTCGCCGGGCACGACATCGTGACGGAGCGCGACGCCGTGCGCCGCAACATCGGGCTGGTCTTCCAGGACCCCACGCTGGACGGCTACCTGACCGCCGAGCAGAACCTGCGCTTCCACGCCGAGCTGTACGGCGTGCCGAAGGACCTGGTCGGCGACCGGATGCGCCAGGTGCTGGACATGGTCGGGCTGTGGGACCGCAGGGACGGCAAGGTCATGACGTTCTCCGGCGGCATGAAGCGCCGGCTGGAGATCGCCCGCGGGCTGCTGCACTCGCCCCGGGTGCTCTTCCTGGACGAGCCCACGGTCGGCCTGGACCCGCAGACCCGCTCGGCCATCTGGGGATACATCGGCAAGCTGCGGCACAGCGAGGACATCACGATCTTCATGACGACGCACTACATGGACGAGGCCGAGTACTGCGACCGCATCGCGATCATCGACCACGGCGAGCTCGTGGTGATCGACTCGCCGGAGGCGCTCAAGGCGAGCGTCGGCAAGGACCGCGTGCAGATCCAGACCGGCGACGACGAACGCGCGATGGTCCTGCTCAGGGAGAGGTTCGGCGTCGAGGCCGCCGTACGGGAGGGCCAGGTGACGTTCGCGGTCCCGTCGGGGGAGGAGTTCGTGCCGAAGCTGTTCGCCGGCCTCGGCGTGCCGATCCGGTCGGTAAGCGTGTCGCGCCCCTCGCTCGACGACGTCTTCATGTCCTACACCGGCTCCACGATCCGCGACGCGGAGTCGTCGGGGACCGGCAACCAGTGGATGCGCGCGATGGCCAGGGGAAGGTGAGCGGATGACGACCGACGTGGTCCGGGTGAGCGTGCCGCGGGCGGGCGGAGGCCACGACCTGCGGGCGGTCAAGGTGGTGCTGCACCGGGAGTTGCTGCGGTTCGCCAACGACCGCACGCGGATCGTGTCCTCGCTGGTCCAGCCGGTGCTGTGGCTGTTCGTGATGGGCACCGGGCTCGGCACGCTGGTGCGCGGTTCGGTGCCCGGCGTCGACTTCCGGACGTTCATGTACCCCGGCATGATCTCGATGACCGTGATCATGACGGCGATGTTCTCGGCGGGATCCATCGTGTGGGACCGCGAGTTCGGGTTCCTGCGCGAGATGCTGGTCGCGCCGGTCAGCCGGGGCGCGATCGTGGTCGGCAAGTGCCTGGGCGGCGCCGTCGTCGCCACCCTGCAGGGCGTGATCATCCTCGCGCTCGCGGGGCTGGTCGGCGTGCCGTACTCGCCGGGCCTGATCCTCACCCTGCTCGGCGAGATGTTCCTCGCCGCCTTCACGATCACCGCGTTCGGCGTGACGCTCGCCGCCCGGATGCGCACCATGCAGAGCTTCTTCGGCGTGATGCAGATGGCGATCATGCCGATGATGTTCCTGTCGGGCGCCATGTTCCCGCTGGCCGGTCTGCCGTCGTGGCTGCACGTGCTCACGACGGTCAACCCGCTGACGTACGCCGTGGATCCGATGCGCCGGGCGGTCTTCGGCCACATCGACGTGCCGCCGCAGGTGGACGCGATGCTCAACCCCGGCGTGAGCTGGTTCGGCCACCGGCTGCCGGTGGTGCTCGAACTCGGCCTGGTCGCCGCCGTCGGCGCGGTCCTGCTGGCCGTGGCCGTGGCCCAGTTCCGGCGTACGGACTAGACAGTTCCGGCGTACGGACTAGACGGTTCCGGCGTACGGGCCGACCCCGCACACCCGGGGGACGGCGGCGAGCGGGACGTCCTCGTCGAGGGCGCGGACCAGCAGCGCCTCCACGCCGAGGAGCATGGCGCGGGCCGTCTCCAGGGGCAGGTAGGCGGTGTCGGCGATGAGGCTGAGCTGTCCCGTGTCGGTGGCCGCGCCCACGGTGAAGAACGCCTTGAACCGGACGCCGGGCCAGGCGTTCGTGACGTAGGTGCGGGTCTTCGCGGTCAGGTCGGCGGGGGACTCGCCGGCGATCTCGCCGGCCTCGGGCCGGGGCACTCCCGGCCAGGTGCCGATGGTCCGCCGGTCGTTGAAGAACGCGTCGAGGTCCGGCTCCCGGCCGCGGCGGCGGCCGATGTCCTCGCGCATGGCCTGCATCGCGAAGGGGTCGTAGTGCGCGTTGCGGTACGCCGTGAAGGCGGCGCGGTGCGCCTCCCGGCAGGCGTCGGCGAAGCCCTCGGAGGGCGGGTCGAGGACGAACAGGCCGTCCTGGCCGACGTTGCCGATCATGGTGCGGGTGCGGGGGTCGCGGCGGTTGCTGTGCACGAGCTGCATGACCGCCTTCGTGCGGCCGCTCACCGTGGCCAGGACGGTCGCGCACGCGCCGAGCAGGACGCTGGTCGTGCTGATGGTCCACCGCTCGGCCAGCGTCTCGGCCGCCGCGGCGAGCGCGACCGACTCCATGCCGACCTCGATGAACCGGGGGTCCTCCGGCTCGCCCGGAGGATGGTCGAACACGTCGAGCGGCGCCTCCTCCAGGACGGCCCGCCAGTAGCGGATCGACCTGGCCGAGCGCGCCTGGAACGACTCCTCGCGCTCCAGGGCCGCCTGGTCCATCGGATGCCAGTCGGCGGGCGGCGGCTCCTCCCCTCTGAGCAGGACCTTCCACTCCTCCGAGAGCAGGCTCAGGGCCTGGAAGTCCACGGCCAGGTGGGAGAAGGTCAGCGCCAGCGCCATGGGCCGCCCGGCCTTCAGGACGGCGGCGCAGCGCAGCGGCAGCTCGCGGTCGTGGACGAAGGCCGTCGTGCTCAGTTCGCCGGAGATCCGTTCGGCCGCCCGCAGCGCCCGTTCCTCCCCCGCCTCCACCAGGTCCACCGTGAGCCGGCCGTCGCGTCTCACCCGCTGCACCGGTCCGTCCGGCGTGCCGTGGAACGTGGTACGCAGGGTCTCGTGCCGTTCGATCAGCACGCGCAGCGTGTCCAGCACGGTGGCGAGGTCGCGCCTGCCGTACACCGGCAGCACCCAGGGGCAGTTGAGGAAGGACTGGCTGTCCCCCATCAGATGGACGGCCCGCCAGATCAGCCGCTGCCCCCAGGTCAGCGTCGCCTCGCCCTCCCGCGCGCCGTGGAACTCCACCGTCGCGCCCGCGCAGCCCTCCGGGGTCGTCACGCGCCCGCCGTGGTCCGGTCGCCGGGCTCGGCGGCCCGGGACACCAGCGCGGCGAGGGCGTCGACGCTCTCCAGCGAGGCCCAGTCGCCGCCGAGGCCGACCTCGATCCCGAAGGTGTCCTCGATCGCGTCGACGAGCCGCACCCGGGCCACCGAGGTCAGGCCGAGCGCCGACAGCGAGCGCTCGCCGGCGAGCGCCTCCTCGGCGCCGATCGCGCCCTCGGACACCTCGGCGACCAAGTCCGCCAGGGCCCGTCTGTACTGTCCGGCCGTCATGCCGCACCACCCGTCATATGACGTCCTCCGCTGTCCCGGGGGAATCATGCCGACCTGGCACGGAAGCATAGGCAAATCGGATCGGGAATGACAACGAAACAGAAAAGACGCTGACCGAAAACTTTCGGAAACGGGTCGCGCGGTCCGCGAAGGGGCCGTGACGCGGATCGGCCCGGGGCGTGACACCCGCCCCGGGCCGGCCTGACCGTCTTCTCTAGTGCTTCTCGTCTTCTCTAGTGCTTCACGCGGACCCAGTCCGCGCGGCTGGACGAGCGCCGGGCCTCGTCGTCACCGGGGAAGACCACCTTCCAGCTTCCGGAGCGCGTCGCCTTGGTCCTGCCCCAGAACTTGCCGGAGACGTTCGTCCGCAGCGTCTTGACGTAGTGCCAGGAGCCGCCCGCCTTCTTGAACCACACGGTCACCTTCTGGTGGCCGTAGCCCTCCCAGCCGTCGTCCCACACCTGGAGCGCGCCGCGGAAGGTCAGGTACCTGCCATACCCGACCGGCTCGGGGGCGGCGTTGAAGCGGATCACCCGGGTGTCGGCGGCGGGCGGCGGCACGGGCCGGGGAGCGCGGACCGTCACGTAGTCGGACGAGCTCACCGAGCCCGTCGCGCCGGTGACGGCCTCGAACTCGGCCCGCCACCAGCCGGAGGTCCTGGCCCTGACGTCCGCGGCGAAGAAGCCGCGGTCACCGGTCCAGGCGGAGGTGACGTACTGCCAGCGGTAGCCGCCGTCGGGCTTGAAGAGGATCTTCACGCGGTGGTCGGGGAAGCCGCGCCAGAAGTCCCCGCCGCCGATCTCCAGCCGGCCGCGCAGGCGCAGGGTGCCACCGGCGCGAACGGGGTCGGGGGAGGCGTCGAAGCCGGTGACGCGGGTGCGCCGGGCGGCGTCCCGTACGTCGACCCGGTCGCTGTCGCTCGTCGCGGGCTCGGCGGCGGTGGTGCCGTCGAACTCGGCCCGCCACCAGCCGGACCTGTCCACCCTCTCGTCGGCCGAGAAGCGGCCGCGCCCGTCGGTCGTCACCCAGCCGACCCGGCCGTAGGAGCCGCCGACCGGCTTGAAGGCGAGGTACACCCGCTGGCCGGCGTACCCGCGCGACGCGCCGTAGGTGAGCGTGCCGGACAGTCTGACGACGCCGCCGCGGTCGGCCACGTCCGGCGAGGCGGCGAAGTCGAGGCCGGTGTTCCAGTGAACCTGGAACTCCTTGGTCGCGGTGCCGCCCCCGGTCCTCACCTCCAGCTTCCAGGCGCCCGGCTCGTCCCTGAAGGTGAAGCCGTACCTGGCCGAGTAGGCGCCGGAGCCGGCGGGACCGGTGGCGAGCGCGACGGCCCGGCCCGATCCGTCGAGGAGCCGGGCGGTGCCCGCCTCGGCCGACTTGTAGGTGAAGGTCGCCGGCGTGCCCGCGCCGGTGGCGACGATCACGGGGCTGGGGGAGACGGCGAGGTCGCTCGGCGCCGTCACCGTCGCCGCGCCCGCGGCGGCCGGGAGCGCCACGGCTCCGCACAGGGCGGCCGCTCCTCCCATGGCCACCGCCGCGATCACGGCGCGCATGCGTTCCAACATTCCGCTGAACCATCCTTCCCGGTGGTCGAACGGTGAACGCGGCCTGAGGGTGCCACGTCATTCCTCTCAAGTAGACGGGCGATAACCGGCATAGGTTGAGAGAAATGACATTCGTCATCAAATTGTGTCAATATAGTTGATCAATTGGCGGAGGGATACCGGGAGTTCCCACTGTGCGGGACGGGGCGAGCATCCTGCGACATAATCGGCCGTGTGGTACGGGAAGCAGTGGAGACCCATTTCGCCGAAGCCGTGGGGGCGCTGACCCCGGGGCCCGCCGGGGACCCGGATCTGCCGGTCCGGCCCGGCTCGGGCCTCACCGGGGTCCGGTGCCGGGAACTGTTCGCGGTGCAACTCGGCAGCCGGCTCCTCGACGTCGCCGCCCGCCTGATGCGCGGGCGCGACGAGGGCTTCTACACGATCGGGTCGTCCGGCCACGAGGGGAACGCCGCCGTGGCCGCCGCGCTCCGGGCGACCGACCCCGCGCTGCTCCACTACCGGTCGGGCGCGTTCTACCTGGCCCGCTCCGCGCAGGCCGGGCGGCTGGCCGAGGAGGGGCTGCGCGACGTGCTGCTGGGGATCGCCGCGTCGGCCGAGGAGCCGATCGCGGGCGGCCGGCACAAGGTGTTCGGCCACCCCCGCCTCGCCGTCATCCCGCAGACCTCCACGATCGCGAGCCACCTGCCGCGGGCCGTCGGCGTCGGCTTCGCGATCGAGCGGGCGCGCACGCTGGGCCTGCCGTCGCCCTGGCCGCGCGACGCGGTCGTCGTCTGCGGATTCGGCGACGCGTCGCTGAACCACGCCTCCGCCCTCACGGGTCTCAACACCGCGGCGTACGGCGGCCATCGCGGGCTGCAGGTGCCGGTGCTGTTCGTGTGTGAGGACAACGGCCTCGGCATCAGCGTGCGGACCCCGCGCGACTGGGTCGAGCGGGCCAGGCACCCGGCGCTGGAGTACTTCCACGCCGACGGCTGCGACCTCGCCGAGACCTACGACGCCGCGACGCGCGCCGTGCGCCACGTACGTGACAACCGCGCCCCGGCGTTCCTGCACCTGCGCACGGTGCGGCTGATGGGCCACGCGGGCTCGGACGTGGAGATCGCCTACCGCACCCGCAAGGAGATCGCCGCCGACCTGGAGCGCGACCCCCTTGTCCGTACGGCGCGGCTGCTGGTGGAGGCGGGCCTCGCCCAGCCCGACGAACTGCTGGCGCGTTACGAGACCGAGCGCGACCACGTGCTGAAGCTGGCGATGGAGTGCGCGCGGCGGCCCCGGCTGTCGTCCGCGGAGGAGGTGATGGCGCCGCTCGCGCCGCGCGACCCGCGGGCGGTGGCGGCCGGGACCCTGCGGGCGGCGCCCGCGCGGGAGCGCGACCGGGCCTTCGCCGCGCCCCCGGAGTCGGAGGGCGGGCTCACCCTCGCGCAGGCCGTCAACCGCGCCCTCGCCGACGCCATGGCGGCCGACCCCGGGGTCCTGGTGTTCGGGGAGGACGTGGCCCGCAAGGGCGGGGTGTACGGCGTGACCCGAGGGCTGGCACGCAGGTTCGGCGGCGAGCGGGTCTTCGACACGCTGCTCGACGAGCAGGCCGTCCTCGGGCTCGCGCTCGGCAGCGGGCTGGCGGGGATGCTGCCGGTGCCCGAGATCCAATATCTCGCCTATCTGCACAACGCCCTTGATCAGATTCGCGGCGAGGCGTCGACCATGCAGTTCTTCTCCCGGGGCGCGTACCGCAATCCCCTGGTCGTACGAGTTGCCTCATATGCCTACCAAAAGGGCTTCGGGGGACATTTCCATAATGACAACTCGATTGCCGCGTTGCGCGATATCCCTGGTTTGATCATCGCGTCTCCGGCGCGGCCCGACGACGCGGCGGCGATGCTCCGCACCTGCCTGGCCGCCGCCCGTGTGGACGGCAGTGTGTGCGTGTTCCTGGAGCCCATCGCGCTCTACCACGCCCGGGACCTGTTCGAGGAGGGCGACGACGGCTGGCTCGCGCCGTACGCGCCGCCGGCCCGCTGGGCGGAGACGCACGTCCCGGTCGGCCGGGCCCGTTCCTACGGCGACGGCCGCGACCTCACCATCGTCACCTACGGCAACGGCCTGCGGATGAGCCTGCGGGCGGCGGCGCGGCTCACGGCGGAGGGCATGGGCTGCCGGGTGCTCGACCTGCGGTGGCTGTCGCCCCTGCCGGTCGACGACCTCATGCGCGCGGCCGACCTCACGGGCCGGGTGCTGATCGCCGACGAGACCCGGCGCAGCGGCGGCGTCTCCGAGGGCGTGATGGCGGCGCTGCTCGACAACGGGTTCACCGGCCCGATCACCCGGGTGACCTCCCGGGACAGCTTCGTGCCGCTGGGCCCGGCGGCCGGCGCCGTGCTGCTGTCCGAGGCCGAGATCGAGCAGGCCGCCCGCGCCCTCCTCGCCCGAAGCTGACCGAAGAGCCTGATCAGGGGCCTGATCGCGGGACGGCCGCCGGTCACCCGATCCGGCACAGGGCGGCGCGGGCCATGGTGTGCAGCAGGCCGGCCATGGCCTCGGGGGACAGCTCTCCCGCGCTGTGCGGGGTGGAGTTGAGCAGGCCGAAGACCGCGTGCGCGGCGGCGCGCAGCCGCGCCTGCGGGCAGTCGGGGTGCAGTTCGGCCAGCACGGCCACCCACTCCTCGGCGTACAGCCGCTGGAGCCGCCGGATGGCCCGCCTGGCCTGCTCGGGCACGTTGTCGAGCTCGCGCTCCTGCACCCGGATCAGCGCCGGATGGCGCAGCGCGAACTCGATGTGCCCGGCCAGCAGCGCGTCCAGGGCCGCCTCCGCGGTGTCCGGGTCGGCGGTGGTGGCGAGCCGCGCCCCCTGCTCGCGGAGCCGCTCGCTGATCCCGAGCAGCATCTCGGTGAGCAGGGCCTCCTTGCCGCTGAAGTGCCGGTAGAGCGCGGGCCCCGACACCCCCACCGCGGCGCCGATGTCCTCGATGGACACGCCGTGGAAACCGCGTGCCGCGAACAGGGCGGCGGCCGCGTCGAGGATCTCGGCCCGCCGATTGCGGGTAGGGGACTTCACGGCACCATGGTAGACGGAGTCAGTTAACGATGACTAACATTCGAGCATGAGTACAAGCGACTGGCCGGTGCTGGAGAGCCGGTGCGACCCGGGCGGCGAGGCGTACAAGCGCGACGCCGAGGCGAACGAGCGCCTGGCGGCGGAGCTGCGCGAGCGACTCGCGGCGGCGGCGCGGGGCGGCCCGGAGCGGGCCCGCGCCCGGCACGCCGAGCGCGGCAAGCTGCTGCCCCGCGACCGCGTCGACACCCTCCTCGACCCCGGCGGGCGCTTCCTCGAACTGTCGCCGCTCGCGGCGACCGGCATGTACGACGACCAGGCCCCGGCCGCCGGGATCATCACCGGCGTGGGCCGGGTCGGCGGCCGCGAGGTCGTGATCGTGGCCAACGACGCCACCGTCAAGGGCGGCACCTACTACCCCATGACGGTCAAGAAGCACCTGCGCGCCCAGGAGGTCGCCCTCCACAACACCCTGCCGTGCGTGTACCTGGTCGACTCGGGCGGGGCGTTCCTGCCGAAGCAGGACGAGGTCTTCCCCGACCGGGAGCACTTCGGGCGCATCTTCTACAACCAGGCCACGATGTCGGCGCGGGGCATCCCGCAGATCGCGGCCGTGCTCGGCTCCTGCACCGCGGGCGGCGCCTACGTCCCGGCGATGAGCGACGAGGCGGTCATCGTCCGCGACCAGGGGACGATCTTCCTGGGCGGGCCGCCGCTCGTGAAGGCCGCGACCGGCGAGACCGTCACGGCCGAGGAACTGGGCGGCGGCGAGGTCCACGCCCGCGTCAGCGGCGTCACCGACCACCTCGCCGAGGACGACGCGCACGCCCTGAAGATCGTCAGGGACATCGTGTCGACGCTCGCGCCGAGAGGCCCCCGCCCCTGGGACGTCGCTCCGGCCGAGCCGCCGCTGCACGACCCGCACGACCTCTACGGGATCGTTCCCCAGGACACCCGCCGGCCGTACGACGTGCGCGAGGTGATCGCCCGGATCGTGGACGGCAGCCGGTTCCTGGAGTTCAAGGCCGAGTACGGCCCGACCCTGGTCACCGGGTTCGCCCGCGTCCACGGCCACCCCGTCGGGATCGTGGCCAACAACGGCATCCTGTTCGGCGAGTCGGCGCTCAAGGGCGCGCACTTCATCGAGCTGTGCGACCGGCGGTCGATCCCGCTGGTGTTCCTGCAGAACATCAGCGGCTTCATGGTCGGCAAGGCGTACGAGGCGGGGGGCATCGCCAAGCACGGCGCGAAGATGGTCACGGCGGTCGCCTGCGCCCGGGTGCCGAAGTTCACCGTGATCATCGGCGGCTCGTTCGGCGCGGGCAACTACGCGATGGCCGGCCGCGCCTACTCGCCCCGTTTCCTGTGGATGTGGCCGAACGCCCGCATCTCGGTGATGGGCGGCGAGCAGGCCGCCACCGTCCTGTCCATGGTCGGCGACGCCGACCCCGAGGAGATCCGGGCCCGTTACGAGCACCAAGGGAGCCCCTACTACTCGACCGCCCGCCTGTGGGACGACGGGGTGATCGACCCGGTGGACACCAGGACCGTCCTCGGCCTGGCGCTCGGCGCCGCCGCGAACGCCCCCCTCGAACCCGTCGGCTACGGCGTCTTCCGGATGTGAGTGATGTTCACCAGTGTGCTGATCGCCAACCGGGGGGAGATCGCCGTCCGGATCATCCGGACGCTGCGCGCGCTGGGGGTGCGCGCGGTCGCCGTCCACAGCGACGCCGACCGTGACGCCCGGCACGTGCGCGAGGCCGACCTCGCCGTACGGCTCCCGCGCGGCTATCTCGACGCCGGCGGGATCGTCGAGGCCGCCCGGACGAGCGGCGCCGAGGCGATCCACCCCGGATACGGCTTCCTCGCCGAGAACGCCGGGTTCGCCCGCCGCTGCGCGGCAGAGGGCCTGGTCTTCATCGGCCCGCCGCCCGAGGCCATCGAGGCCATGGGGGACAAGATCCGGGCCAAGGAGACGGTCGCCCGCGCGGGCGTGCCGGTCGTCCCCGGCGGCGCGGAGCCCTGCGACGACCTGGCCGAGGCGGCCGGGCGCATCGGCTTCCCCGTGCTGATCAAGCCGTCGGCGGGCGGCGGCGGCAAGGGCATGCTGCGGGTCGCCTCGGCGGAGGAACTGCCCGCGGCGATCGAGTCGGCCCGCCGCACCGCCGTGGCCGCCTTCGGTGACGGCACGCTGCTGCTG
The DNA here is from genome assembly GCF_014161385.1 of Microbispora sp. H10670. Lineage (NCBI taxonomy): Bacteria > Bacillati > Actinomycetota > Actinomycetes > Streptosporangiales > Streptosporangiaceae > Microbispora > Microbispora sp. H10670. The sequence continues at coordinate 70,304 of NZ_JABBWW010000023.1, forward strand.
GAGCGGTACGTCGACGGCCCCCGGCACATCGAGATCCAGGTCATGGCCGACGCGCACGGCAACGTCGTCCACCTCGGCGAGCGCGAGTGCAGCCTGCAGCGCAGGCACCAGAAGATCGTGGAGGAGGCGCCGTCCCCGCTCCTGGACGCCGCGACGCGGGCGCGCATGGGCGCGGCGGCGGTGGAGGCCGCTCGGTCGGTCGGCTACGTCGGCGCGGGGACGGTCGAGTTCATCGTCCCGGCCGCCGACCCGGGGGGCTTCTCCTTCATGGAGATGAACACCCGGCTCCAGGTGGAGCATCCGGTGACCGAGATGGTGACCGGTCTCGACCTCGTCGAGCTGCAACTGCGGATCGCCTCCGGCGAGGCGCTGCCGTTCGGGCAGGACGAGGTGCGCCTGCGCGGCCACGCGGTCGAGGCCCGGGTGTACGCCGAGGACCCCGCCCGCGACTTCCTGCCGACCGGGGGCCGGATCCTGGCGCTGCGGGAGCCCGCCGGTCAGGACGTCAGGTTCGACTCGGGGCTCACCGAGGGCATGGCGGTGGGCAGCGACTACGACCCCATGCTGGCCAAGGCGGTCGCCTGGGCCCCTGACCGGGCGGGCGCGCTCGCGGCGCTGGACCGGGCGCTCGGCTCCACCGTGATCCTCGGGGTCACCACCAACGTCGGTTTCCTGCGGGCGCTGCTGGCCGACCCGGAGGTCGCGGCCGGGCGGCTCGACACCGGCCTGGTCGAGCACCGCCTCGGCGACCTGCTGGGCGGCCCGGTGAACGGCCCGGCCGGTGGTGGCGTGCCGGACGAGGTGCTCGCCGCCGCGGCGCTGGTCTTCCACACGGGCTTCGCCGGCCCCTCCGGCGACGGCGACCCCTGGGACGTGAACGACGGCTGGCGGATCGGGGAGCCCGCCTGGACGGTCCACCACCTCGGCGTGCCGGTGCGGATCGCGGGACCGGCCGGCGACGCCCGGATCGAAGTTAATGGACATTCACTTGGCCGGGCGCGGCTGGCGCGGCTCGGCGACGGCGCGGCCGTGGTGTCGCTCGGCGGGGTCACCCGGCGGTACGCGGTCGCCCGCGACCGCGGCACGCTCTGGCTCGCCGAGGGCGGCCGGGCCTGGCCGGTGACCCGGCACGAGCCCGGCGACCCGGGAGACCGGGCGGGCGGCGCGCTCGCCGGGGACGGCGTGGTCCGCAGCCCGATGCCGGGAACGGTGCTGCTGGTGAAGGCGGCCCGGGGCGAGCGGGTCACCGCCGGGCAGCCTCTGGTCGTGGTGGAGGCGATGAAGATGGAACACACCCTGACGGCGCCGGACGACGGCGTGCTCGCCGAACTGCGGGTGCGGCCGGGACAGACGGTGGACCTGGACGCGGTGCTGGCGGTGGTGACGCCGTGCGAGTGACGATCTACGAGGTCGGCCCGCGCGACGGCCTGCAGAACGAGTCGGCCGTCGTGCCGGTGGAGGTCAAGCGCGAGTTCGTCGCCCGGCTGGCCGAGGCCGGGCTCACCACGATCGAGACGACGAGCTTCGTCCACCCGAAGTGGGTGCCGCAGCTCGCCGACGCGGGCGAGCTGCTGGAGAGCCTGCCCCGGGTGCCCGGGGTCCGCTACCCGGTGCTCGTCCCCAACGACAGAGGCCTCGACCGGGCACTCAAGCAGGGAGTCACCGACATCGCGATCTTCGGTAGCGCCACCGAGTCGTTCGCGCGGCGCAACCTCAACCGCACGGTCGAGTCGCAGTTCGAGATGTTCGCGCCCGTCGTCGAGCGGGCCCTGGCCCACGGCGTGCGGGTCAGGGCGTACGTCTCGATGTGCTTCGCCGATCCCTGGGAGGGACCGGTCGCGCCCGCGCAGGTCGCCGGGGTCGGGCGCAGGCTGCTCGACCTCGGCTGCCACGAGCTGTCGCTGGGCGACACCATCGGTGTCGGCACGCCCCGCCACGTCGAGGACCTGCTCGACGCCTTCGCCGAGGCCGGTGTCGGGCCGGAGCGGCTCGCCGTCCACTTCCACGACACCTACGGCCAGGCCCTCGCCAACACGCTGACCGCGCTGAGACGGGGAATCACCGTCGTCGACTCCTCCGCCGGAGGCATCGGCGGCTGCCCGTACGCCAGGAGCGCCACCGGCAACCTCGCGACCGAGGACCTGGTGTGGATGCTCGACGGCCTCGGCGTCGAGACCGGGGTGGACGTCAGGTCGCTGGCCGCCACCAGCCTGTGGCTCGCCGGAATCCTGGGCCGGCCGAGCCCCTCCCGCGTCGTCCAGGCCCTTGCCAAGGAGATCTGAGATGCTCAACGACGAGCACATCGAGCTGCGCAAGTCGGTGGAGGAGTTCGCCCGCGAGGTGGTCGCCCCCGTCATCGGGGACTACTACGAGCGGTGCGAGTTCCCGTACGACGTCGTCCGCAGGATGGGCGCGATGGGCCTGTTCGGCCTGCCCGTCCCGGAGGAGTACGGCGGCATGGGCGGTGACTACTTCACGCTGTGCCTGGCCCTGGAGGAGCTGGCCCGGGTCGACTCCTCGGTGGCGATCACCCTGGAGGCGGCGGTGTCGCTGGGCGCGATGCCGATCCTCCGGTACGGCACCGACGAGCAGAAGCGGCGCTGGCTGCCGGGGATGGCCGCGGGGGAGATCCTGGGGGCGTTCGGGCTGACCGAGCCCGGCGGCGGCTCCGACGTGCCGGGCGGCATGCGCACCACCGCCGTCCTCGAAAGCGGAGAGTGGGTGATCAACGGCTCCAAGGCGTTCATCACCAACTCCGGCACCGACATCACCGCCGTCGTCGCGGTGGCGGCGATCACCGGCCGCCGGGAGGACGGAAGGCCGGAGATCTCCACGATCCTCGTGCCGTCGGGCACGCCCGGCATGACGGTGTCGAAGAAGTATTCCAAGGTCGGCTGGTCGGCCTCCGACACCCGCGAGCTCTCCTTCACCGACTGCCGGGTGCCGGAGGAGAACCTGCTCGGCGAGCGCGGCCGGGGCTACGCGCAGTTCCTCCAGACCCTCGACGAGGGCCGGGTGGCGATCGCCGCGGTGTCGGTCGGCCTCGCCCAGGGCTGCGTGGACGAGTCGCTGCGGTACGCGAGGGAGCGCCGGGCCTTCGGCCAGGAGATCGGGGGCTACCAGGCCATCCAGTTCAAGATCGCCGACATGGAGGCGCGGGCGCACACGGCCCGCCTGGCCTACTACCACGCCGCCGAGCGCATGGTGGCCGGCCTGCCGTTCAAGAAGGAGGCGGCGATCGCCAAGCTCGTCGCGTCCAACGCCGCGATGGACAACGCCCGCGACGCCACCCAGGTCTTCGGCGGCTACGGCTTCATGAACGAGTTCCCCGTCGGGCGCTTCTACCGCGACGCGAAGATCCTGGAGATCGGCGAGGGCACCAGCGAGGTCCAGCGCATGCTCATCGCCCGCGAACTCGGCCTGCCCGTCTGAACCCGTCCACGCCCCGGTACGGCTCCCCGGGGGACGAGCACTTCGGCCGGCGTGAGGGTGAACGCCGCAACCGCCCGTGTCAGGGAGGCATCGGTCTGCTTCGATCGCCATGCCAAGGCGGTGGACGTCACCGTGTGTCGCTCTTCCGGGTCAGCTGCCCTCGGTGATCCACATGCAGGTTTGCGACACTTTGGCTATCGTCTCGACGCCATATTCCGGGTCGCCCTGGAACCACTGGAACTCATCGGATGCCGCCGCGTTCGTCGGGAAGTGCATATATGTGTTGCTGCTGGTCAGCAGTACTGCGCCGCAGCCGTCCGCCTCGTCCAGATATTTGATGATGTTGGACAGTTCTGGATTGATCTTCTGTGCCGCCTCGTAGTAACTGGCTCCCGACCGGAACACGCCGAAATACCGCGTATAAGTGCAGTGCGTGTACTGCCTGTTACTCCCGATTTTGCCGCTGGTGCACACGGGCGGCTCCGGCGACTCCTGCGTGTACCCGTCGACGAGTGCGTTGGCCGGAGTGGCTGATACGAGGAGTGCTGTAACCGCTGCGGCGAATACCAGACCGAAGGCGCGAGTCATCGTTCTCATGAGCGGCAACTTAGGGCGATGGGAATGCGAATTTCTTGCATGATCCTTGAACGCTGCTTGCAGCCGTGCCGCGGCTGGTAGAGCGCCGCGGCCTCGGCCGTCACTCCACTCCAGCGCGAGGAACGGCGACTCCGGGTGGGGGAAACGGCCGGACGGCCCGCGGACGTGAGGCGGTCCCGCCTGCCGCCGGTCTCGCGGGGGGGCTCGGATTGGACGTATGTGTCTGGGTACTCCTAGAGTCCCTTTCATGACGTCTGGTGATCTCCAGCTCCGGCGGGCCGAGCAGACCGACGCGGACGAGATTTTCGCACTCGCCCGCGAGTTCGCGGTGACGTTCCGGCCCGAGCGCGCGCCGTTCGACGCGGCGCTGCCGCAGCTGCTGGAGAACGAGGACGCCTTTCTCATGGTCGCGACCGTGGACGGGACCGTACGCGGTTACCTGCTGGGCTTCACCCACATCACGCTCTTCGCCAACGGCAGGGTCGCCTGGGTGGAGGAGGCGATGATCGAGAGCGGCTACCGCCGCCACGGCATCGGGCGCAGGCTGCTGGAGGAGTTCGAGACGTGGGCCCGCTCGCGGCAGGCCGGGTACGTCGCGCTGGCGACCCGGCGGGCCGCCGAGTTCTACGGCGCCCTCGGCTACGAGATCTCGGCGACCTACTACCGGAAGATGCTCAGACCGAAGGCCTGACCTTCTCCCCGCCTACCGCGGTGCTCTCCGGGCCGCTCACCGTCCTCCGGGCGGTCGTCCAGGCGGGCCGGCCTGGCGGCGCCTCGCGGCGTCGCCGGGGCCGATCGGGGAGGTCACGCGTCGGCCGGCAGCGGTTCCCCGGTCTCCAGCAGCGTCTTCAGGCTCGCCACGACGTTCGGCCAGCCGTGGCTGACCATCTCGGCCAGGCTCGATCCGGGCTCGAAGCCGTCGTGCACGACGGTGAGCTTCACGACCTCCCGCGCGGGCTCCTCGATCGTGAAGGTGACCTTCGAGCGGGCCTCGCCGGACAGCCGGGCGAGCGTCTCCTCGTCCCAGCCGAAGCGCTTGGCGAGCTCCGGGGTGACGGCGTGCCAGGTGTAGGAGAGCCGGCTGTAGGGCTCGGCCTCCAGCACGACCTGCTCCGGGTCGCTGATCAGCACGCCGTGGTTGTCCCAGGTCATCGGTGAGCCGGCGGACCAGTCCGTGGTGAACTCCGTGGCCCAGTAGCGGCGGGTGAAGGCGGGCTCGGTCAGCGCCTGCCAGAGCTTCTGCGGCGTGGTGCGGATGTAGGTGGTGTAGACGAAGGTCGGCGCGTCCATCGGGGTCTCCTCAAGGGCGAGTTTCAGGTCCGCCAGGGCTTGGACCCTGGCCCGGTCGTAGCGGCTGATCCACCGGTGGGCGATCTCGTGCACGGGCGCGGCGTTGAGGTAGTGCAGCTTCTCCCGGCCCCGCCGCACGGTGGTGACGAGCCCGGCCTCCTCCAGCACCGCGAGGTGCTTGCTGACGGACTGCCTGGCCATGTCGAGTCCGGCGCACAACTCGCGCAGCGTCTGCCCGTTGCGGGCGTTGAGCGAGTCGAGCAGCGCGCGCCGGCTCGGATCGGCCAGCGCCTTGAACACCTCGTCCATCTCGCCCTCGTTCCCGGATCGCCTTCTGTCGATATGCAGCCTTTTGGCTGCCTCTAAATTTGGCAGCCGGATGGCTGCATGTCAAGACGTGCGGCTGTCAGGGCCGGCGCGGAAGGTGATCATTCCCGAAGCGGGCTCGCGAAGGCCGGCGCGCACGCGCGACGCACTGCTCATGGAGCGCCGTGCGCCGCGCGTGGCAGGGGTCGGTCAGACGGCCGAGGTGAGCTGGGCGTCGAGCCGGTAGCCGTCCACGGTCACGTAGACCGAGTCGCCCGGCCGGGCGTTCAGCCGCATGAGCACCGGCTGGAGCGAGTCGAACACCGGCTGCCGGTCACGCCACACCAGGACGACGGCGTTGTTCCCCGGGCCGGTGACCGACAGCAGCGTCCCCGGGCGCATGCCCAGCTGGGCGGCGTACCCCTCGGGGACCGCCACCGGCTCGCCGCGCAGGTGACCGCTGGTCACGTCGATCCGCTGCCAGCGGCGCGGGTCGGAGGCCGGGCCCGAGGTCGGACGGGGGTTCGGCACCAGGTGCGGCAGGGGTACGCCCCCGCCCCGGGTGCCGCTCGCCAGTGCGTTCAGCGCGGCCAGCGCCGTGGCGGCGTCGGGCCCGTTGCCGGCCTGGGAGGGGACCGGGATGCCGCCGCGGCCGTGGTGGTGGCCGTTCGCCCCCGGAGTGCGGCGCGGCAGCGGCGCCGGCGTGCCCGCCGGACCGCGCCGCGTCGGCAGCGCGTCCGCCGCGGACGGCGAGCCCGCCTGGGGCATCGAGTCCAGCCACGCCTTCGCCGAGTGGGCGCGGATGCCGAGCTGGCCGAGCAGCTCCACGACATCGGCGTCCGCGGGCTTGCTCGCCAGGAGGTGGCGGGTCTTCTCGCGCAGCCCGGCCAGGTCGCCGACCACGAGCCAGCCGTCCTGCAGGCGGCGGTCGGGCATCAGCGTGACCAGCACCCGCCACAGCGGCGTGCCGAGGGCCGGGACCTCGACCGGGTGGGACGGGTCGGCCGCGATGAGCTGCTCCTGGGTGGCCGCCGCGCCGAGCCATTCGGTCAGCCCGAACAGGTGCCCGGTGAGCGGTGCGGTGTCGGGGGAGCGCAGCCACAGCAGCACCCGCTCCTCGGCCGTGCGCTGCGCCTGGGAGAGCAGTTCGCGGTCGACGCCGAGGGTGTGCGCGAGCGCGCGGAGGCTCACCGGTTCCGCGGCGAACAGCCGCTCGGCGGCCACGGCCCGGGCGAGCGGGTCCCAGTCGCGGAACAGCCCCTCGACGACCCCGACCATCGGGTGCGCGGACAGGTCGGGCGGCTGCCGCTCCGGCGCCGCCGGAGCCTCCGGCCGCGCCTCGCCACGGCGCTCCGTACGGGACTGTGCCCCGGGTTGGGCCGTGGGTTGGGCTGCGGGTTGGGACGGGGACTGGGCGGTGGGCCGGCCCGCGGCTTGGGCCGGGGGCTGGGGGAGCGCGGCGCCGGGCTGCCGGGCGAAGGGCTGGGTGGCGGGCCTGGCCTGCTGGCCGGGAGGCGCACCCGCCGGCGGCAGGCTCGCGGGCGGCGGGGCCGTTCCCGGCTGTACGGCCGCCTGCTCCGCCTGGCCGGGAGGCACGGCGTCCGGCCGCGCGAAGGGCTGCGAAGGGGCTCCGTTGACCCGCGGGGGCGGCGGAGAGCCGGGTCCCTGCGCCGCGGGTCCCTGGCCGGCCACGGGGAAGGGCTGGGAGGCCGTGCCCGGAACGGCGGGGAACGGCTGGGAGGTGGCGCCCGGAACGGCGGGGAACGGCTGGGAGGGGGCTCCGTCGGCCTGCGGGGGTGCCTGCGAGGCGGGTCCGTGAGCGGTGGGTCCCTGGGCGGCGGCGGGGAACGGCTGGGAGGTCGGGCCCGGGGTGCCCGGGAACCCTTGCGCGGCCGCGGCGGGCTGCTGGGGGAACGGCTGCGCCGTGCCTCCCTGCGCCGTGCCTCCCTGCACAGTGCTTCCCTGCGCCGCGGTTCCCTGCGGCGTGGTCACCTGGGGAACCTGCGGGAACGGCCCGGAGACGGGACCGGCGGCGGGCTGGACCGTGGGGGCGCCCGGGACCGCCTGCGCGCCCGAAGCGCCGGCGCCCCGTGTACCCGGAACGCCTTGTGTACCCGGAGCGCCCGGAGCCGCCAGAGCACCCGGTGCAGCCAAAGCGCCCGGTGTGCCCGGAACAGGCTGTGTGCCCGGAACAGGCGGTGCGCCGGGAGTCGGCTGCGCGCCCGGGATCGCCTGTGTGGCCGGGGTGGACGCCTGTTCGCCGCCCGATTCCCCCAGGTGCCCGAACACCTCTCGGAAGATCGTGGTGAGGAGGGCCTCCGGCGAGGCCGAGCCGCTGGGCGTCCGCAGGTCGACGGGCGTCATGCGGCGCAGCCGGTACCACCCGCCCAGGTGGGTGACCACCGTACGGACCGGCTCGGGCCACCCGGTCATGGCCGGGTCCACGGTGTGGACCTGGAGTGCGGGGAGCAGGTCGGTGAGAGGCAGATGGTCCCAGCGGCCGACGGCCAGCCGGGCGAGCCGTTCGCAGAGCCAGTCGACGCCGGTCGCCCGCACCGCGTGCCCGATCGTGACGGATGCCCACCACCCGCCGGGCAGGCGCGGGTCGGCCAGCATCTCGGCCACCTGCTGAGGACGGCTCCAGCGCAGGGCCGGGACCAGGTCGCTCAGGCAGATCGTTGACTCGGCGTCCATCGGTATGACCGCACCCTCCCGAGAGTGACGCATGTTGCTAATGGTGCAGCTTACGCCGCAAACCAGCAATTGGTGTCAATAGGGTAAAGTTCCCAGACTTCGGACGGCCGCCCACCTGCGCGACCGCCATCGCCCCCGCCTCGCACCCCGTCCGCAGCGCCTCCTCGGTGGTTCCGCCCGCCAGCGTGGCGGCCAGGAACCCCGCCGCAAAGGCGTCTCCGGCACCCGTCGAGTCGACCACCGCCGCCGGGGGAGCGGGCGCCCTGGCGACTATACGGCCCTCACGGGCCAGCAGCGCGCCGTCGGCCCCGAGCTTGACGACCGCCGTGCCGTAGTGGGCGCTCAGCACCCGCCCGGCCGTGTCCGGGTCGGACGCCCCGGAGAGCAGCAGCGCCTCCTCCCGGTTGGGGATCACGGTGGCCGCCGGGGCGGTCTCGCGGAGGAAACGTTCACGGCCGAACTCCCGCAGCGGCCCGCAGGAGGCCGGGTCGACGCTGACCGGGATGCCCCGCCCGGCCGCCTCGCGCATGGCCAGCCGGGCCAGTTCCAGGCCCGGCCCGGCGAACATCGTGTACGCCGACAGGTGCAGCCGGCCGACCCCGTCGAGGAGATCGGGCGCCCAGTCGTCCACGCCGATGTGGCCGCTCGCGCCCCGGTTGGTGAGCATGGACCGCTCCCCGCTCGCGTCGACCATCGCGATGACGACGGCCGACGGGCGGCCGGGGTCGATCCGCAGGTGCGGCCGTACGCCGGCCTTCGTCAGCTCCGCCGCGTGCCACTCGCCGGTGTCGTACCCGGCCCGCGCCAGCAGGCGGGTGTCGGCGCCGAGGCGGGCGGCCCAGGAGGCGGTGTTCGCCCCCGAGCCGCCCGGCCGCAGCGTGATGTCGGCGGGTGTGTCGGTGCCGGTGGCCGGGGGACCGTCGTGCAGCGCGACGACGTCCGTCACCACGTCGCCGATCACCAGCAGGCCGGTCGCCGGCGGAGCGCTCACCCGGCCGCCCAGGCGGCGGCGATCCGACCGGCCAGGGCGGTGTTCCCGCGTACGGCGGCGAGGTTGGCCTCCAGCGACGCCCCGCCGGTGCCCTCGACGAGGTACTCCAGCAGGAAGGGGGTGATGGCCTGCCCGGTGACGCCGCGCTCCTCGGCGGCGCGCAGGCCCTCGGCGAGGACCCGGTCGTGCAGGTCCGGATCGAGCTGGAGGTCGGCCGGCACCGGGTTGGCCACGATGAGCGCGGTCTCCAGCCCGCCGAGGGCGTCCTGGGCCCGCATGATCCCGGCGGCCTCCTCCGGCGTCTCGACGCGCCAGTCGACCGGCTCGCCCGAGCTGTGCAGGTAGAAGCCGGGGAACTCGTCCGTACGGTAGCCGACCACGCTGACCTGCTTCGTCTCCAGCCGCTGCAGGGTCGCGGGCACGTCGAGGATCGACTTGACGCCGGCGCACACAACCGTGATCTTGGTCCGGCTGAGCGTGTCGATGTCCGCCGACTCGTCCTGCACCGACGTCCAGCCGCGGTGCACGCCGCCGAGCCCTCCGGTGGCGAACACCCGCACGCCCGCCCGGGCCGCGAGGAACGACGTGCCGGAGACGGTCGTGGCGCCGCTGAGCCCGAGCGCGGCGGCCGGGGCGAGGTCGCGGTAGCCGAGCTTGCGCAGGCCCGGCTCGGTCGCGATGCGCTCCAGCCCGTCCTTGTCCAGGCCGACCCGGGGAACGCCGTCGAGCACCGCGACCGTCGCGGGCACCGCCCCCGCCTCCCGGACGATCTCCTCCAGTTCGAGGGCGACCTGGAGGTTCCGGGGCTGGGGAAGCCCGTGGGAGATGATCGTGGACTCCAGGGCGACGACCGGCCGGCCGGCGGCCAGCGCCTCGGCGACCTCATCGGAAACGCGCATGGTGCTCCTGTTCGTGTCGGCGGAAAATTGTCCGGCTTCGTCATATTCTGCCCGGGTCCAGGGGGCAATCTTGCGATACCTTTCGGGCACCGCGCCTCGTAGACCCGGGAGAACGCTCCATGCCACGTTCGCACTACGACGTCGTCATCGCCGGTGCCGGGCACAACGGCCTCGTGGCCGCCGCCTACCTCGCCGGGGCCGGACGCCGGGTGCTGGTCCTGGAACGGCTCGGCCACGTGGGCGGTCTCGCCGTGTCGGCGCAGGCGTTTCCCGGTGTGGACGCGCGGCTGTCGCGCTACTCCTACCTGGTCAGCCTGCTGCCGTCGAAGATCGTCAAAGAGCTGGGGCTCCGGCTTGACCTGCGCCGCCGCCGCTTCTCCTCCTACACCCCGGCCGGCGGCACCGGGCTGCTCGTGGACAACGAGGACGCCGCCCGCACCGCCGCTTCGTTCGAAGCCGTCACCGGCGGACGGCGCGACCTCGACGCCTGGGAACGGTTCTACGCGATGACCGCCCACGTCGCCCGGCGGGTCGCGCCCACGCTGCTCGACCCGCTGCCGGGCCGTACGGACCTGCGCGGGATCGTGGGCGACGACGAGGCGTGGCGGGACCTGTTCGAGCGGCCCATCGGGCAGGTCGTGGACGAGCGGTTCGCCGACGACACGGTGCGCGGGGTGGTCCTCACCGACGCCCTGATCGGCACCTTCGCCGACCCCGCCGCCGACCTGCTGGCCAACCGGTGCTTCCTCTACCACGTCATCGGCGACGGCACGGGCGACTGGAACGTCCCGGTCGGCGGCATGGGCGCGGTCACCGCCGAGCTCGCCGACGTCGCGCGGCGGCGCGGCGCCGAGATCCGTACGGGGGCCGAGATGCTGGCCGTCGACCCCGGCACGGGGGAGGTCACGTTCCGGGACGTCTCCCCGGGCGGCCAGGACGACGGCGCCGAGCACGTGGTGACCGGCGGGAAGGTGCTGGCGAACCTGCCGCCCGCCGTGCTCGCGCGGCTGCTCGGGGAGACGCCCGAGACGCCCGAGGGCGCCCAGCTGAAGATCAACATGGTGCTGTCGCGGCTGCCCCGGCTGCGCGACCCCGCCGTGACGCCCGCCGAGGCGTTCAGCGGCACGTTCCACATCAACGAGAGCCGCGACCAGCTCGCCGCGGCGTACGCGCAGGCGGCGGCGGGGCGGGTGCCGGACCTGCCGCCCGCGGAGGTCTACTGCCACTCGCTCACCGACCCCTCGATCCTCGGGCCCGAGCTGCGCGCGGCGGGGGCGCACACGATGACGCTGTTCGGCCTGCACATGCCCGCCCGGCTGTTCGCCGACCCGGCCGCCAAGCGGGAGGCGCTGGCCCGCACGCTCGCCTCGATCGACTCCGTGCTCGCCGAGCCCATCGGCGACTGCCTGCTGCGCGCTCCCTCGGGTGAGCCGTGCCTGGAGGTCAAGACGCCGCTCGACCTTGAACGGGACGCGGGCCTGCCCGGCGGGCACATCTTCCACCGCGACCTGTCCTGGCCGTACGGCGAGGAGGACGCCCCTGGCGGTCACGGCGGCCCGTGGGGCGTGGAGACGGCGCACGAGCGGGTGCTGCTGTGCGGCGCGGGCGCGCGGCGCGGCGGCGGCGTGAGCGGCATCCCGGGCCACAACGCCGCGATGGCCGTCCTCGGCCACGCGTGACTCGGCGGGATGAACGCGGTCCGGCTTTCGCCCCCGGATCGCCGGCCGGGCGGGTGCCACTCAACGGGACAAAGCGCCCTTTAACCGGATTCTCATGACGCTCGGATAGCGTGTGGCGGTGCGTGAGGAAGCCGCGAAGCTGCTGGTGGTGGACGACGAACCCGCCCTGCGGGAGGCGCTGCGCAGCAGCCTGGAGTTCGAGGGATACCGGGTCGAGACGGCCGGCGACGGGCTGGCCGCGCTCGGCCTCCTCGACGACGCCGCGCGGAACCGCGAGGCGTACGACGCGATGCTCCTCGACGTCATGATGCCGCGGCTCGACGGGCTCACCACCTGCCGGCGACTGAGGTCGGCGGGCAGCCGCGTCCCCGTGCTCATGCTGACCGCGCGCGACGCCGTCGGCGACCGCGTGTCCGGGCTGGACGCGGGGGCCGACGACTATCTCGTCAAGCCGTTCGAGCTCGACGAACTGCTCGCCCGGGTGCGGGCCCTGCTGCGGCGCGGCGGGCAGTACGCCGCCCAGAGCGGCGACGGCGACGTGCTCGCCTTCGGCGACCTGCGCATGGACGCCGCGAGCTGGGAGGTCACCCGCGCCGGTCACCGGCTGGAGCTGACCCGCACCGAGCACCTGCTGCTGGAGCTGTTCCTGACCCACCCGCGCCAGGTGCTCACCCGGGAGCAGATCCTCGGCGCCGTGTGGGGCTTCGACTTCGAGCCGACGTCGAACTCTCTCGACGTGTACGTCATGTACCTGCGCCGCAAGACGGAGGCGGGCGGGCTGCCCCGCCTCATCCACACCGTGCGCGGCGTGGGCTACGTGCTGAGGTCGTCGCCGTGAGGCGCCGCTCGCTCCGGTCCCGGCTCACGCTGCTGATCGCGGCCGCGGTCGCGCTGGCCGTCGCGGTGTCGGCGGCGGCCTGCTGGCTGCTCGCCCGCGCCGAGCTGCGCGACCAGATCGCCCGCTCGCTGACCCGGCTGAGACCGGCGGCCGACCAGATCGCGATCGCGCTGCGCGACTGCCGCGGCGACGAGACGCAGCGCCGCGGGCCCCGGCCCGACTGGGACCCCTCGGGGCGGAGCTGGCAGATCGTCGCGCCCGACGGCACGGTCTGCGTCTGGGCCGGCTCGGCCTACGTACGGCCGTCCGAGGCGGAACGCGCGCTGACCTCGGGCTCGATCCTGCGGGACGCGGTCACCACCGACGGGACCTCCGTGCTCGTCCACACGACCCGCTACGTGCCCCGGCTGCCCGGACCGCCCGGCCGGTTCCCGGAGCTCGCCCAGCCGCCCGCGCCGGTGACGATCAGCGTGTTCCGCTCCACCGCCGAGATGGACCAGACGCTGGGCATCCTCGCCGTGGTCTTCGGGTCGGTCAGCGTGCTCGGTGTGGCCGGCGCCGCCGTGGCGGGCCTCTGGCTCGCCCGTACGGCCCTGCGGCCCGTGGCACGGCTGACCCGCGCGGTCGAGCACGTGGCGCGGACGGAGGACCTCACGGTCACGATCCCCGTCGAGGGGGAGGACGAGATCGCCCGCCTCGGCCGGTCGTTCAACACGATGACCGCCGCCCTGTCGAGCTCCCAGGAGCGCCAGCGCCTGCTCGTCTCCGACGCCGGGCACGAACTGCGCACCCCGCTCACGAGCCTGCGTACCAACATCGACCTGCTGCTGCGTAGCGAGGCCACGGGCCGCGCCATCGAGCCCGCGGCCAAGCGGCGGCTGCTGGCGAACGTCAAGGAGCAGTTCGAGGAGATGTCGAGCCTCGTCGGCGACCTGCTGGAGCTGTCGCGCGAGGCGGAGAGCGGCGAGTCGTCGGCCGAGATCGACTTCCATGAAGTGGTTGCGGCGGCGGTCGAGCGGGCCCGGCGGCGCGGCCCGGGGCTGCGCTTCGACGTCGGGCTCGATCCCTGGCAGGTCCACGGCGACGCCCGCGGCCTGCAACGCGCGGCGGTGAACGTGCTCGACAACGCGGTGAAGTTCAGCCCGCCCGGCGGCCTCGTCACGGTGCGGCTCGACAAGGTGCGGCTCGGCAAGGGCGTGCTGACCGTGCGCGACGAGGGGCCGGGCATCGCCGAGGACGAACTGCCGCACGTCTTCGAGCGCTTCTGGCGTTCGCCGTCGGCGCGCGGCCTGCCCGGCTCCGGCCTGGGCCTCGCCATCGTGGCCCAGGCCGTACGGGACGCCGGGGGACAGGTCACCGTGGAGAACGCCCCCGGCGGCGGCACCCTCGCCACCATCGTGCTGCCCGGGACCGCGCCGGGCGACTGACCCGGCCGCTCTATTCCGCGGACCCGGCTCTGGTGGCTTGCCGCGCACCGGCTTGCTCGCGGGACGTTCTCGTTCTCCGGAGCCACCCGCTGAAAGCGAACACCCCTTTTCCGGGATGATCTCCGTGAATATGGTGGGCTCGACGTTGCGACGGAGGCTGCTCGGGTGGAGTCAGGGAAGCGGTTCGGACGGCGGCAGCGGCGGGTGCGGCCGGAGGCGGAACCCGCCGCGCCGAGCTCTCCGCCTCCGCCGGCGCCCCCGGCCCAGGAGGCCGGACCACCTCGCCGCCGGGGAGACTGGCTGCGGCTGTACGGCTGGCTGGCCGCCATCATGGCCGCGGTTCTCGTCGGTGGCTGGATCCTCTTCGCCGCCGGGCCGCCGACCGAGGCCGAGTTACGCGAGCAGGCCCGGCTGACGGGGAAGAAGAAGCTCCTGATCGGGGTGAAGGACGACACCCCGGGCATCGCCCTGCGCGACAGGACCGGCGCCTTCTCCGGCTTCGACATCGACATCGCCTACATGATCGCCGGAGAGCTCGGTTTCCGGCCCGACCAGGTGGAGTTCCTGTCCATCGAGACCGAGGACCGGGCCCGCCGCCAGGCCACCGACGCCGACGGGAACTTCGTCACGGTCGACCTCGTGGTGGCGACCTTCAGCATCACCGCCAAACGGCTGCAGGATCCGTCGGTCGGCCTCTCCAGCCCTTATCTGTTCACCGAGCAGTCGGTGGTGACACGGGCCGATCACGCCCGGGTGACCTCCCTCGGCCAGCTCGCCGGTGAGAAGGTCTGCACGCTCGGCACCTCGACCTCGGAGGGCCCGCTGGCCGAGAGCGGCGCCAGGGTGACGGCGGAGAACAAGATCAGTGCCTGCTTCGAGGGGCTGGAGGCCCACCTGTACGACGCCGTCAGCACGGACGCCGCGATCATGGCGGGATTCGTCGCCAAGTCCGGCGGGAAGCTGAGACACCATGACATCGGGCTGGAGACGACCGAGATGTGGGCGGTGAACACGGGCACCAACACCGCCCTGCGCACCCTGGTCGAGCTGGCGTTGTACCGCTCGTACGCCGACCCGCAGAACAGGATGTGGGAGGAGGCCTACGACCGGCACATCCGTCCGATGCTGGCGGCCAATCCCGGGGTGAACGTGGCCCAGAGCACCCAGCCGTGCCTGAAGGCGCCGCAGGTGCGCCGGTGGCCGTGGGAGCGAGCCCTTTCCGCCGATGGCTGCTGAGGCCGGGGAGACGCCAAGGGTCCGCGCGCCGCAGCGCAACCAGGAGTGGGTGCTGACGCTCCTGCCCGCCTTCCCGCTGGTGCTGCTGGTGATGCGGCTCTGGTACGCCAGCAGGCAGGACACGCAGACCCTGCTGCTGCTCGTGCAGTACGTCAGCCCGCTCGGCCTGCTCACCACGGTGCTGCTGACGCTCGTGTGGGTGCTGCCCGCCGTGGTGCTGGCCGGACGGGTGCTCGGGCCGCTCTACCGGCTCAGCACCCGGCGCTCCTTCTGGGTGGCGCGGGCCGCCGACCGGGTGCCCGACTGGGTGGTCGCGGTGGCCGTGGGCGTCGGGCTGCTCGGCTGGCAGCTCCGTTTCCTGCCGACCCTGCTCATGCTCACGCTCGCGGTGGCCGGGCTGACCGTGCGGGAACGCCGCCCACTGGACCGTACGTGGATCCGGGCCGTCTGCCTGGTGGTGCCGGTGGTCTCCGGCGTCCTCGTCCTCCTGCTGTTCCGCCCGGCGATCACGCAGGCGCTGGCGCAGCGTGACGTCGCCACGCTGATCCTGCTCACCGCGCCGCCCGTGCTCGCCCCGCTGGTCACCGGGCCGGTCCCCGCCTTCGCCGCGCCGTTGGTGGTGCACGGCCTGACCTGGACGCTCGCCGTGCTCTTTCCGCTGGTCGCCGGAGTGGTGGTGCTTCGCTCGCCGATCCTGCCGCTCACGGCCATGGAGATCGCCACCAAGCCGAACGGCGGGGCCGAACAGGTCACGATCGGCTACGTGATCGCCAGCGACGACCGTCTCGTCACCATCCTCGAACGCTCCGGCGCGGTCCGTTTCGTACGCAACGACCTGCTGGTGTCCCAGGTGCTCTGCCCGGAGCCGGGCGCGGTCCCGCACACCACCGTGGACCTCCACCAGTGGAACGTCGAGCGGAGCGCCCTTTCCTGGCTCGCTCCCGCGCCTGTGCCGATCCCGCCCGACTCCCGCTGCGAGGGCCGTCCGGCGTCACCGGCCGACCTCGCCCCCGGCGAGGCCGCGGACTCCGGGGGAGGCCCGCGCCGCTGACGACACCTCAGGTGATCGCGGGTGCGCCAAGAGTCCGGCGGACGGCGTCGCGGAGCCAGCGGTGGGCTCCGTCGGCGGCGTGACGGGGGTGCCAGGCCATGCCGATGGTCAGCGGCGGCAGTGGGAGGGGGATGTCGAGGAGTCGGAGGCCGAGGGCGCCGGCGGGGTCGGTGAGGGGCGAGGGGCCGGCGCCGGGGGGTGCGGTGGGGATGAGGCAGACGACGTCGCTGCGGGCGGCGAGGATCATCGCCGCCAGGTGGCCGGGAAGGACGGCGACGACCCGCCGGTGGAGGTTCCGCTCGGCCAGGGCGGTGTCGAGGGGGCCGGTGAACCGGCCGCGGCGGCTGACCGCGACGTGCTCGGCGGCGGCGAGCCGGGCCGGGGTCAGGGTTCCTTCGGTGAGGGGATGACCGGGCCGGACGGCCGCCGCCATCCGGAGGGTGACCAGCTCTTCCACCCGGGTTTCGGGGTCGACGTGGTCGATGGATCCGATCTCCAGGTCGATGCGGCCGTCACGGAGGGCCGGCCCGGCCTCCAGCTCTTCGGCCCGGAACCGCAACGAGACCCCTGGCGCCTCCTGCCGGGCCCGTCGCAGCAGTCCCGGAGCCAGCGCCGCGCCGACGAGGTCGGCGGTCTGCAGGGTGAAGGTGCCGCGCAGGGCGGCGGGATCGACGTCGGCGCCGGGCGTGAGCAGTGCTTCGAGGCGGCGCACCACCGCGGCGGCTTCGTCGCGCAGGGCCTGGGCGCGGGGGGTGGGGACCATGGCCTGCCCCGCCCGGACCAGGAGCGGGTCCTGGAGGATGCGGCGGAGGCGGGCCAGGGTGCGGCTCATGGCGGCGGGGGAGGTGCGCAGGCGGGCGGCGGCGCGGGTGACGCTCTGCTCGGCCAGCAGGGCGTCCAGCGCGACGGCGAGATTGGCGTCGATGATCGGCTCTGAGCTGTTCACCAGCGTAATTCCATTTCAGGCAATTATTCCATGCTTAAGTTCCCATTGTGGCAACACTGTGGCCCTCCGCAGGATTGGAGGCGTTCCGATCCGACGCGACCCACGAGGTTCTCATGATCGTCATTACTGCTCCGACCGGGAACATCGGCCGCCGCCTGCTGCCCCTGCTCCTGGAGGCCGCCCCCGCCCGTGGTGAGGAACTGCGCGTGGTCGTGCGCGACCCCGCCAGGCTCCCCGGCCCGGTACGCGAACGCGTCGAGGTGGTCACCGGCTCGCACGGTGACGCCGAGGTCGTCGACCGGGCCTTCGAGGGTGCCGACGCCGTCTTCTGGCTCGTCCCCCCGGACGCCTCCCTGACCCCTGCGGACGCCTACTGCGGCTTCACCCGCCCCGCCGCGAAGGCGCTCGCCGCCCACGGCGTCGGCCATGTCGTCGGCGTCTCCGCGCTCGGCCGCGGCACCCCGGTCGCCGGACGCGCCGGACTCGTCACCGCGTCCCTCGACATGGACGACCTCATCGCGGGCACCGGCGTCGCCTACCGGGCCCTGGCCTGCCCCTCCTTCTTCGAGAACCTTCTGGAGGAGGCCGGCTCGATCCGCGAGAAGGGAGTGTTCACGGACGTCGTCGCCGCCGACCGCAGGGCCCCCCTCGTCGCCGTCGCCGACATCGCGGCCGTCGCCGCCCGCCTGCTGCTGGACCGCTCCTGGACCGGCACCGGCAGCGTCCCCGTCCTCGGGCCGCGGGACCTTTCCCCGAACGACCTGGCCCGCATCATGACCGAGCAGCTCGGCCGTCCCGTCCGCTACGAACGCCAGTCGCTCGACGACCTGCACGCCACCCTCGCCGGTTACGGCCTCAACGAGGCGTTCGTCCAGGGCGTCGTCGACATGAAGCGGGCCAAGGACGACGGCCTCGACGCCGGTGTCACCCGTACGCCGGACACCGCCTCCCCCACCACCTTCGAGCAGTGGTGCGCCCGGACCCTCAAGCCCGCCGTCCTCGCCTGACGCCTGCCGGCGCATCCGTGATGCCCACCAGACCGAGACCACCTGCCACCACGCGTCCGGTCACGCTTCTACGACACGGAGTTCCACTCCGCGCGCGTCACCGACGTCTGGGTCTGGGAGGCGGACGACCACCACGCCTATCGGCTCCTCATCGACGCGCTGCGCGAAACACCCTTCTGGGACCGCTACTTCGAGGTCGTCGACCTCCTCGTCGGCGTGGAGAACGGCTACGCCCGCACCTACGGCCTCGACCCCGTCGCCACCGTCACCACCTGACACACCGGCACAGCCGCGTGTTCACACGAGAGCGAATCCGAGTGCTTCGGCGGCCTGTGCCTGAAAGCCATCGCGGCTGGCGAAGCCGAGCTTGTCTCCCTCTTCCTCCAGAAGAGGAATCGCCGCGATCTCCGCCAGAGCGAGGTGAATCGCGTCGAGTGCACGCAACGCATGGACATAGACGATCTCGGTGGCGCGCTGTTCGACTGCCTCACGTGGAGCGGCGAGCAGCGTAACAGGACCGTCTTCGCCAAGGTCGGACGATAGAACCGCGAGAGTTCCGTCCAGATCCATCCGTCGGTGCGTGCGTGCCGCACGCACCAGGACACCGGTCACTTCAACCACCGTCAGCGTCCCTGTCACCAAGAGATGATCAGGGTCGTCCAGCAGCTCACGAGCCCGACCATGACCAGGTTCGTCACGAAGGTAGGCGCAGGCGAGGACGGAGGAGTCGACATAGGTCAGCACGGCGGCGGTCAGCGACCTTCGGCCCAGAGCCGGTCGAGTATGGGGCCGATACCCTCGGTCGTTTCCAGAGCGTGTTCGCGGTCAGCGCTCGTCACCCGTGGCGTCTTGGGCACACAACCCTCCGCGAGGACACCCAGGCGGCGGGCCCGGGCGCGCAGTTCCGCCCGCGCATCGAGCGCCTCATCGGCGACGCCTCTCGCGAGGATCTCTCCGGCGGTCGCGTTGATGGATCGGCCCGTGCGGTGAGCTCGGCGCGTGATGCGCCGATGCAGGTCGTCATCGATCCGGAGCAGCAGTTGTTTCACCGTTCGATGCTATCACCGAAGACCGCTCTGGTGATATCACTTGTAGTCGCCGGCCCCGCTTGTCTCCTGTTGGCAGCGGCGCCGAGAGCGGCCTGTGGGGGCGCTCCCGCAGCGTCATGGAGGTTCTCATGCGGCGTTAATCGAGGGCTCAGGGCGGTCCCATCAGGGGTCGCGAGCGTGGGGCCATGAGCGTAACGATGGTGTCCGGGCCGGAGGCGGGGGCGTCCCGCCGGACCCGGCTGGTCGAGGTGGTCGTCCCCGTCCACAACGAGGAGCGCGTGCTGGCCGCGAGCGTGCGGCGGCTGCACGGCTACCTCGTCCGCGAGTTCCCGTACGGCTTCCGCGTGACGGTCGCGGACAACGCGAGCACCGACGCCACGTGGCGGATCGCCGAGCGGCTGGCGGGCGAACTGCCCGGGGTGCGGGCCGTGCACCTCGACCGCAAGGGCCGGGGCCGGGCCCTGCGGAGGGTGTGGGAGGCCAGCGACGCCGACGTCGTCGCGTACATGGACGTCGACCTGTCGACCGACCTGGACGCGTTCCTGCCGCTCGTCGCCCCGCTGCTGAGCGGGCACAGCGACCTGGCCATCGGCACCCGCCTTTCCCCCTGGGCCAACGTGGTGCGCGGCCCGAAGCGCGAGATCATCTCGCGGGTCTACAACCTGCTCCTGCGGTCGCTGATGGGCGTGCGCTTCTCCGACGCGCAGTGCGGCTTCAAGGCCGTCCGCACGGAGGTGGCGCAGGCGCTGCTGCCCGCCGTGCGCGACGAGGAGTGGTTCTTCGACACCGAGTTGCTGCTGCTCGCGGAGCAGCACGGCCTGCGCATCCACGAGGTGCCGGTCGACTGGGTGGACGACCCCGACAGCCGGGTGGACATCGTCAGGACGGCGGTCGGCGACCTGCGCGGCATGTGGCGGGTCGCCCGCGCGAGCCTGCGCCGTCCGCCGGCCCACCCGGCCACCACGTCCATCAGGAGGCAGATCCCGGCGTTCGCGGTCATCGGCGTGATCAGCACGGCCGCCCACCTCGCGCTGTTCTGGACGCTGCGCGCCGTCCTGCCGGCCGTGATCGCCAACGCGGTCGCGTTGCTGGTGACCGCGGTGGCCAATACCGCCGCCAACCGGCGCTTCACCTTCGGCGTACGCGGCCGGGCGGGGGCCCTGCGGCACCACCTGGGCGGGCTCGTCGCCTTCGTCGCGGGGCTCGCGCTGACCAGCGCGGGCCTGACCGCGCTGCCCGCCGGGGCGCCGCGGGCGGGCGAACTGGCCGCCGTGGTCGTCGCGAACGGCCTCGCCACGCTCCTGCGCTTCCTGCTCCTGCGATCCTGGGTCTTCGCGCCCGGCAAGGACTCCCGATGACCGCGCTCGCCACCATGATCCCGATCGGCCGGCGAGCCCCTGCCGCTCCGTTCCTGCGCTGGGGCAGGTGGGCCGTCCTCGTCCTCGCGGCCGTCCTCCACACCTGGGCGCTCGGCCGCAACGGGTACGCCAACGACTACTACGCGGCCGCGATCTACTCCGGCACCCGAAGCTGGAAGGCGTTCTTCTACGGCGCGCTCGACGCCGGGTCGTTCATCACCGTCGACAAGCCGCCGTTCGCGCTGTGGGTCATGGGCCTGTCGGCCCGGATCTTCGGCTTCGGCACGTGGAGCATGCTGCTGCCGCAGGCCGCCGCCGGAGTCGGGTCGGTGGCCCTGGTCGGCTCGGCCGTACGGCGGTCGCTGCGTGGGCTCGGCGAGCGTGCGGCCGGGGTGGCGGCCCTGCTGGCGGCGCTGGTGATGACGCTCACGCCGATCACCGTCGCCATCAACCGGGACAACAACCCCGACACGATCCTGGTGCTCCTGCTGGTGGCGGGCGGGTGGTTCTGCCTGGAGGCGACCCGCACCGGGCGCCTGCGCACGCTGCTGACGGCCGCCGTGCTGGTGGGCCTCGCCTTCAACACCAAGATGCTGCAGGCCTACCTGGTGCTGCCCGCGTTCGCGCTCGCCTACCTGTACGCGGCGCCGGGGCGGCTCGTACGGCGGATCGGGCGCCTGCTCGCCGCCGGGGCGGTGCTCGTCGTCTCCAGCGGATGGTGGATGGTCCTGGTCGACCTGACCCGGGCCTCCTCCCGGCCGTACATCGGGGGCAGCACCGACAACAGCGTGTGGGACCTGGTGATCGGCTACAACGGCCTCGGCCGCGTCTTCGGCGGCACGGGCAACGGCGGACCGGCCCGGCTCCCCGCGGCGGCGTCCGGCGACCTGCCCGAGGGCCTCACCCGGGCCTTCGGCGGCGGCCCGGGAGGTGGCCCGGGAGGCGGATTCGGCGGCACGGCGGGCGCCGGGCGGCTGTTCAACGACGTCATGGCCGGGCAGATCTCCTGGCTGCTCCCGTTCGCCGCGGTGGCGCTCGTCTGCGGCCTGCTCCTGGCCGCCCGGCACACGTACGGGCCCGCGACCCGGCCCGTCCGCGCCGCGCTGCTGCTCTGGGGCGGCTGGCTGCTGGTCCACTTCGCCGTGTTCAGCTTCTCCAGCGGCACGTTCCACCCGTACTACACGACCGCGATGGCTCCCGCGATCGCGGCGCTGACCGGCGTCGGCGGCGTGCTGCTGTGGCGGGCGGCCCGTACGTCCCGGGCCTGGCGACCGGTCCTGGCGGCGGCCGTCGCCGTGACGGGCGCCTGGGCGTTCGCCGTGCTGCGCCGTACGCCGGAGTTCGTGCCCTGGCTCGCCTGGACGATCGCGGGCGTGACGGCGATGGCCGTGCTCGCCCTGGTGGCCTCGGCGTTCGTCCCCGCGAAGCGAGACGCGGACCCCGACGGCGGGCGCGGAGGCCGTGCGGCCACGCGGGTCACGGTGGTGGCACGGGTCACGGCGCTCGCATCGGCCGCGGCGGTCCTGGCCGGGCTCGCCGGACCGGCGGCGTACGCCGTGACGCCGCTCGGCACGGCGGTGAACGGCACCAACCCCACCGCAGGCCCCACGACCGGACGCGGCGGCGCCCCCTTCGGCGGGCGCGGTGGCATCCCCGGTGGCATCCCCGGCCAGGGCACACCGCCCGGGGGGCCGGAGGACGGGACGGACGGACGGCTGGACGGGCGGCTGGGCGGACCTGGAGGGATGGGCGGGGCCGTGGACGCCGAGATGGCCGCCTACCTGAAGCGGAACAAGGGCGGTGCCACCTGGCTGGTCGCCGTGGGGAGCGCGCAGAGCGCCTCCTCGCTCATCCTGTCGACCGGAGAGCCGGTCATGGCGATGGGCGGCTTCACCGGCTCCGATCCCGCGATGACCGTGGACCTGCTGAAGAGGTACGCCGCGGACGGCAGCCTGCGGTACGTCCTGCTCGGCGAGGGCCGCAGGCCCGGCGGCGGGGCCGACTCGTCCGTCACCGCCTGGGTCAAGGCCAACGCGGCCCTCGTCCCGGCGTCCGAATACGGCGGAACCGGGACAAGCTCCCTTTACCGCCTGAGCTGAGCGCGTACGAGCGCCGATATCGGGACCGGACGTGTTCGGCCGCCACCTTCGCGGGTACGGGAAGGGCCTCTCGATGACGAAAGGACGATCACCCGTGACTCCTCCGCTCCCTGAAGGGAGCGGCTTCTCGCTAGGCCGCTTTCGCAGCGTCGCGAAGGGCAAGCCCTGCCCTGAGAATGTTCACGGCCGCGTTTATGTCGGCGTGCGCGGTATGTCCGCACGCCTGGCATCGGAACGCGGCCTGGGTGACGCGGTTCTCCTTGGCGCAGTACCCGCAACGCGGGCAGGTTCGGGAGGTGCAGGCGGGGTTCACCGCGATGAGCTCTCGACCGGCGCTTTCAGCCTTGTGCGCGAGCACACGCAGGAACACCCCCCAACCCGCGTCCAGGATGCTCCGGTTGAGGCCGGACTTCTGCGCGACGTTCCGGCCGGGGGCCTCGATAGTGCCGGACGCCGACCGGGTCATGTTCGCGATCCGCAGGTCCTCGTGCACGATCACGTCGTAGCCGCAGACCAAGCGCAGCGCGGCCTTGTGCGCGCCGTCCAGGCGCTGCCGCCGCACCCTGGCGTGCAGGGCTGCGACACGGGCCACGGCCTTGCGGCGGCGCCTGGAACCACGCTTCTTGCGGGCCAAGTCCCGCTGAGCACCAGCCAGACGTTCGGCCGACGCTTTGAGGTGGCGTGGGTTGGCCAGATGCTCCCCCTCCGATGTGGTGACCAGCGAGGCCACGCCCATGTCCAGCCCGACGACCGCACCCGTCACCGGGAGCGGCTCCGCGGGCACGTCATCGCAGGACAGGACCACATACCAGCGGGCACCTTCCCGCTTAGCACTGATCGTCTTCACCCGGCCCCGCACCGGCCGGTGCCGGTGAACCCGGACATGGCCGACGCCCTGCAACCGGACGTACGTCGCACTCGGGTGCTCGGGCTGGGAGTCCCACCGGCAGCCGTCGCCGTCCCTGGGCCACTCCACCGTGTCGAACCACCCGCGCCCCTTGAACCGCGGGAACCCCGGCGTCCGCCCCGCCTTCATGCGGGCGAAGAACGCAGCGAACGCCTTATCCAACCGGCGCAGTGTGGCCTGCTGGGAGGAGAACGACCAACGCCCCTGCCCGTCGGGGTCATCGGCGCGAATGTGCTTCAGCTCACCCGACTGGTCGCCGTACCGGACACTCACCCCGGCCTTACGGTAGGTCGTACGCCGGTGCTCCAACGCCGCGTTGTAGAGCTGCCGGTGATCCTCCACGCAGGCCGACAGCGCGACGGCCTGCTTACTCGTCGGGCGCAGCAAGAACTTGTAGGACCTACGCACAACCATCCCCCAGGGGGCTGCGCTCGTACCACATCTCGATGTAAGGCTGCACCGCCCGCGCGCAGACCGCACCGACGTAGGACCCCGACCCCAGCGTGGGCAACTGCGAGCGCAGGTGGGGGAACTCGGCGTGGTATCCGAGGTCATACGCCGCACCGGGGGTTGTGCGCACCTGACGAGCCACACGGCCATCATGACAGTGCTGTGAATCCAACGTGCTGAAGAAAGGAATTCACGATGAGTGCAGAAAGAACACCGGTCAGGGACGGCATTCCCCCGTCGCCTGAAGGCGACGGGGCTCCTGCCGAGGCTTTGATGGACACGGAGGCCTTCATCGCCCTCCTGAACGAGGATCTGGAGAGCGAGTACCGCTCGATCGTGCAGTACGTCCAGCACGCGGCGACGATCAAGGGCGCGCAGTACCTGTCGATCATCGAGGAGCTCAAGCAGCACCTCGGCCAGGAGCTCAACCACGCGAGCACGCTGGCCGAGCAGATCGACTTCCTCGGCGGCGTGCCGAGCGTCCGCGTTCCCGAGATCCCGGTCGCGACCGACAGCGCGCAGGCGTTGCGGCTCGACCTCGAACTGGAGCAGGAGCAGCTGCGCCGCTACCGCGAGCGGGTGGAGCAGGCCCAGCAGCTCGGCCTGAGCGACGTCGCCGAGGCGCTGCGCCCGCTGCTCCAGCAGACGCAGGACCACGTCATGGACCTGCAGACCGTGCTGGGCGAGTGACGGACCGCCTACCGGCGGATGAGGCGCGCGGGCTCGCGGCCGGGACGGGTCGCGTCGCCCGCGCGTCCGGCGCGTCCGCCAGGGCGGCGGTGCCTCGGCGAGGGGTCACGAGGTGTGCGCATCCGCAGGGGCGGCCCCTCCGCCGAACATCGTGACCGCGGTCTCCCGCCCTGTCGCCTGGTTCTCCGCGACGTAGGGCCGCAGTTCCTCCTCGTACGCGGCGAACGCGGTCGTGTGATCGCCGCCCGCCGAGGCGAGGGCGCGTGCCAGGGCCCGGGCACCGACCAGTGCCTGTGAGGTGCCCATGCCGCTGGTCGGCGCGGCGCAGTACCCCGCGTCGCCGACCAGCGCGACCCGGCCCGCCGACCAGCGGTCCAGGTGGACCTGGCAGGACGAGGAGAAATAGAAGTCGTCGGCCTCGCTCATCGCCTGTAGCAGCCGGGGCACCTCCCAGCCGCGCCCGGCGAAGGCGGCGCGCACCGCCTGCTCCTGCTCGTGCCGGGGCCGCCGGTCGAGCGCGGGGGAGGCGGTGGAGAAGGAGAGGCTGACCGTGAGCCGGTCGGCGTCGCCCGTGCTCAGCAGGAAGATCGCCCGGTCCGCGCCGTGCTGCAGTATTCCGCTCCGGCGGAGTCCGAGGTGGTTGACGGTGCTGAAACCGGCGCCGGAGAGGCCCAGGTGCCGCAGGGTGCCGGCGGGCGAGCCGAAGGCCAGCCGTCTGACCTTCGAGTGCACGCCGTCGGCGCCGAACACGAGGTCGAACTCGCGGGTGGCGCCGCGTTCGAACTCGGCCGTGATCCTGGACTCGCGCTCGGTCAGCGCGCTGATCGAGTCGTCGAACACGTACGTCACGTCGCCCGCCGTGATGCGGTGCAGGATCCGGGTCAGCTCCCTCTTGGGCACCTCCAGCTCGCCGGCGAAGGCCTCGGCGGGCAGCCGCCCGATCTGGGTGCCCTCCTCGTGGACGAGGAGATCTGCTGGCCGGCGCCAAGCGGTGCCTTGTCGAACGCGGCTGGGCGCACACGACCGTCCGTGACATCGCCTCGGCCGCCGGAGTCAGTCACGCCGCCATCGGCTACCACTTCGGCTCCAAGGACGCCCTGCTCACGCAGGCCCTCGTGGAGGCGGTCGACGAGCTCTCCGAGGAGCTGGCCTCTCGCACTCCGTCCGACAGGCCCGAACAGCGCTGGCAGGTGCTGATCGACAGCTTCACCACGCACCGGGCGCTGTGGGTGGCCCAACTCGAGGCCGCGGTGCGGGCCGAGCGGTCACCGGAGGTACGCGAACACCTCGCCAGGGGGCAGCGGGAAGGACGCGAGGGGCTCGGCGGCTCGGTGCCGCTCGCCCTGTTGAGCGGTCTGATGCTGCAGTGGCTGGTGGATCCGGACCACGCGCCCGGCGGCGCGGAGGTGATCGCCGGGCTTCGCTCACTCGCCACTCGGCTCTGAGGGCTCCGGGCGCCCGACGCGGCGCCACGGGGCGCGCGGCCCGGCGGGCGGGTGGCGTGGAGTCTGGGTCCGTGCGGCGGGCGGGTGGCGCGAAGCGCAGGTCAGCGCGGCTGGTGGAGGGTGTAGTCGTCGAGGGCGCGGACGATCAACGCCCTCGCGTCGTCCCTGAAGGCCGCCGCTTCCCAGAACTCCTCGAACGCCCGGGCGTAGAAATCCACCTCGCCGGCGTCGCGCAGCAGCAGGTCCCTGGTGCCGGTGGCCACCCCCACCAGGGCGTTGTCGTAGATCCAGAACGAGTTCGTCAGCGCGGACGGCAGCGGCGCCTCGAACGGCAGCAGGCCGAACTCCACGTTCGGGAGTGTCGTCACCGCGATCAGCCGGTCGAGCTGGCCGCGCATCACGTCGGGTGGCGCCAGCCGGTAGCGCAGCACCGACTCGGGCATGACGAACCGGAACCGCCGCGCCGGGTCGTACAGGATCTCCTGGCGCCGCATGCGCACCCGGATCGCGTCGTCCACGTCCGCGGTCGACTTGTACAGCCGCCTGAGCTTCCCGAAGACGTGCCGGGCGTACTCGGTGGTCTGCAGCAGCCCGATCACCGCCCCGGGCTCGAAGGCCCGGAACAGGAGGGTGCGCGTCTCCAGGTCGCGGATGTCCTCCTGCAGGGCGGCCAGGCCGTTCCGGTGCCGCTGCCGCCAGGAGTCCTGCCGCTCCTGGAGTCCGGCCGCCTGCCTGACCAGCGCGTCGATCGTCTGCGGGTCGGCCTCCACGGCCTTCCCCCACGCGGCCACGTCGTCCTCGGAGGCGGTCTGGCGGGCGTTCTCGATGCGCGAGACCTTCGACGGCTGCCAGTGGAGCCGCTCGGCGAGGTCCTTCCCGGACAGGCGGGCGTTCTCCCGCAGCCGGCGCAGCCGGACCCCCAGGTCCATGCGGGCTTGATGGAAACCGCTCACTTCCACCTCCGCATGCGGGCGGTCCTGCGATTGCGCAATCCTAGTGCGGGAGCGGCACGAGGCAGTTCAGGGCGGGACCGGCACGCGGACCGCGCGCAGGCGTTCCCCGAGCGCCTTGGCCTGCGCGTCGAGGAGCGGGCTCGCGGCCACGCCCCTGCCGAGCAGGCCGCGGATCACGAAGTTGAGCGCGTGCAGGTTGGGCAGCGCGAACCGCTCCACCGGCAGCCCGCCGATCTCCGGCAGCAGTTCCCCGAGCCGCTCCACGGTCAGGAACGCCGCGAGCCACGGGTAGCGGGCGGGGTCGCGCACCCAGACGCCGAGATTGGCGTCACCGCCCTTGTCACCCGACCGCGCGCCCACGACCCGGCCCAGCGGCCGGACCGGCCCGGCCGTGAGATCACCCGCGTACGGCGGTGCCGCCTGGTGATCCGTGACGCCGCCGGTCGGGCCGTACGCGTCAGGGGAGACCAGCGGCCCTGGCGGCGCGTACGGCACCTCGATGCGGACCCCGCCGACGGTCACGACCGGGAGCACGGCACGGGCGTCGACCGCGGAGGGCCAGTAGACGCCGTAGGGGGAGGCGTCGGCGGGCGGCGTCAGCCCGAAGAAGCCGGGGTAGCTCGCCAGGCCGGTCTCCACCACCGCCGAGGAGAACGCCCGTCCCGCCTTGCGGGCGTCGGAGTCCATGACCGTGATCCGCAGCAACGCGGTCCCACCGGTCTCCGCGGCCGTACCCGGCTCGTACGCGTGCGGGCCGAGGGGGGTCAGCTCCACGTGGACCTGGTCGAAGGAGTCCCGGGGCACGCGGGCCCAGATCGCCTCCTGCGCGACCCGGGCCTTCGTGGCGATGTCCAGGCCGGTCAGCACCAGCGTCATCGTGTTGCGGTAGCCGCCGACGTAGGTGACCGCCACCTTCAGCGTCTCCGGCGGGGCCTCACCGCGTACGCCCGTGATCCTGACCCGGTCGGGCCCCTCCTGCTCCAGGTGGACGGTGTCGAACCGGGCCGTCACGTCGGGGCCGAGATAGCGGGGCGAGGCGATCTCGTAGAGCAGTTGCGCGGTCACGGTGCCGGTCGAGACCAGCCCGCCGGTGCCCGGGTGCTTGGTGATGACGCTCGACCCGTCCGCGTACAGCTCGGCGATGGGGAAGCCGCAGTCGGGGAGGCCGGTCACCTCCTCGAAGAAGGCGTAGTTGCCGCCGGTCGCCTGGCAGCCGCACTCGATGACGTGCCCGGCGACGACGGAACCGGCCAGCGGGCCGAGGTCGCCGGGCCGCCAGCCGAACCACCACATGCCGGGCCCGGTGACCAGCGCCGCGTCGGTGACCCGCCCGGTGACGACGACGTCGGCGCCGTGCTCCAGCGCCACCGCGATCGGCCGTCCGCCCAGGTAGGCGTTCGCGGTCAGCGGAGTCTCCCGCAGGATCTCGCCGGTGCCGGCGTTGACCGGCGGCCCGGCGAGCGGCATGAGATCGTCGCCGGTGACGTGGGCGACGCTCGCGCGCAGCCCCAGCCGGTCGGCCAGGGCGGACACCGCCTCCGCGCAGCCGGCCGGATCGAGGCCGCCCGCGTTGGAGACCACCCTGATGCCCCGGTCGAGGCAGGTGCCGAGGACCTGCTCCATCTGGGTGAGGAAGGTGCGGGCGTAGCCGGGGCGGCCCTTGAGCCGGTTGCCGGCGAGGATCGACATGGTGAGCTCGGCGAGCCAGTCGCCGGTCAGGACGTCGATCGGCCCGCCCTCGACCATCTCCCGCGCCGCCGAGAGCCGGTCGCCGTAGAAGCCACCGCAGTTCGCGATCCGCAGCGGTCCCGGTCGCCCGGCCCCGGCCGTCATCGCGCGGCTTCCGCGCCCGAGATCTCGGCGGGGACCCAGGCGGCGGGGCGTTTCTCGGCGAAGGCCCGGATGCCCTCCCGCCCCTCCTCCGAGGTGAACCGCTCGGCCGACAGCGCGGCCATCTCCCGCAGGCCCTCCTCGACCGGCATCAGCGGCACCTCGCGGACGAGCCGCTTGGTGATCGCCAGCGCCTCGGGGCCGCCGCGCAGCAGCATGCCCGTGTAGTGCGCCACCGTCGCGTCGAGGTCCTCCTCGGGTACGGCCCGGGTGAGCAGCCCGATCTCCACCGCGCGCGCGGCGGTGAAGACCTCGCCGGTGAGGAGGTACTCGGCCGCGGCCCGGGGCTCCAGGCGGCGCAGGCAGGTGGCCGCGATCATCGCGGGGACCACCCCGAGCCGCACCTCGGTGAACGCGAACGACGCGCTCACCGGGGCGATCGCGAAGTCGCACGCCGCCACCAGGCCGAGGCCGCCCGCCCTGGCCGTGCCGTTGAGGCGGCACACGACCGGCTTCGGGCTCTCCCAGATCCGCAGCATGACGCCGGGGAACGACGCGGTCACCGGCGCCCCGCCCGCGCGCTGCTCCTTCAGGTCCGCCCCGGCGCAGAACACGGGCCCGGCGCCGGTCAGCACGATCACCCGTACGGCGGGCTCGTCCAGCGCCCGTGACAGGGCCTCGTCGAGTTGCGCGAGCAGCCGGGACGACAGGGCGTTGCGGTTGTGCGGCGAGTCGAGCGTGATCGTGGCCACGCCACCCGCCTGCTCCCACCGCACGAGATCCCCCGGCTCGCCGGTCGTGTTCATCTCTGCTCCGCCTCCCCCCTCGGAGCCGCGCCCGGATCGGAGCCCGAGTCCGGGCCGGGAGCCACGACCGCACCACCACCCGCGGCCGTGCCCGGGTCCACGCCCGGAACCGTGCCGCTTGGAGCCGTGCCGCCCGGAACCGTGCCGCTTGGAGCCGTGCCGCCCGGAACCGTGCCGCCCGGAACCGTGCCGCCCGGAACCGTGCCGCCCGGAACCGTGCCGTTTGGAGCCGTACCCGAGTTCGCGCCCGGGTTCACGCTTGGGTCCGCGACCGGAGCCGCGCCGCTCAGAGCCGTGCCCGTGCCCGGCTCCGGGCCGCCGGCGTCCGTGGGGAGGTCGCCCCGCGTGTCCGTCTGGGCGTTCTCCCCGGTGCCGTCGCGGCCCGCCGCCAGGCCGCCCGCCGGGTCGGCGGCGGCCACGGGTGCCTGGCCGGGGGCCGGGGCGCCCGTAGTGTCCGCAAACGGATCCCACGGCCGGACACCGGCCGACTCGTGATCCGCGTTGCGGGTCTCGGTGGGGGCTCCCTCGCGGGCCTCGACATCGGGCCTGGTCTCGGGCCTGGTCTCGGGCCTGATATCGGGCTTGGTCTCGGGCGCGGGTTCGATGTCGGCCAGGGGCACGCCCGCCTCGACCCGCGCGCCGGGCACCACGTGCAGGGCGGCCACGGTGCCGGAGGCGGGGGCCACGATCAGGTGCTCCATCTTCATCGCCTCCAGCACGACCACCGGCTGCCCGGCCTCGACCACGTCGCCGGGCTTCACCTCGACACGCAGGACCGTACCCGGCATCGGGGCGGGCAGTGCCCCCGGCGACACCCGCGCCGCGGGCTCGGGCAGCCGCTCCACCGGGGTGAGCCGGACCGGCCCGAGAGACGAGTCGACGTGCACGAGCCGCCGATCACCGGGGCCCGGGTAGACGGCCACGTCGAACGCGTGCCGCAGGCCTCCTGTCTCCAGCACCACCCGGCCGGGCTCGGCGGACACCAGGGCGACGTCCTCGAAGCCCTCGGCCCGCAGCCCGTCCCTGCTCAGCCGGTAGGCGATCTCCAGGCGGCCGCCGTCCTCCGTGTCGTACGCCGGGCGCCGGGGCTGCGAGGGCACGTTGCGCCAGCCGCTCGGCAATCCGCCGAGCACCCCGTCGCGCCGCGCCTCCGCCCGGTTCGCCGCCGCCCCGGCGAGCGCCGCCGCGAGGGCCGACAGCCGTACGGCCCCGGGCCCGGCGAGCGACGCCGGAACGGGCCGCCGGTCGAGGAACCCAGTGTCGAGCGCGCCGGACAGGAAGTCCGGATGCCGCAGCACGCCCACGAGGATGTCGCGGTTGGTCGTCAGCCCGTGGATGCGGGCCCGCGCGAGCGCGTGCGCCAGCCGCCGGGCCGCCTCCGCCCGGTCCCCGCCGTACGAGACGACCTTGGCGAGCATCGGGTCGTAGTGGACGCCCACCTCGCCGCCGGAGACCACGCCGGAGTCGAGCCGCAGCCGGGCGCCGAGACCGAACTCCCCGTCCACGCCGGGGATCTCGAAGCGGTGCAGCACGCCGCTCTGGGGGCGTCCCTCGGCGTCCTCCGCGTACAGGCGGGCCTCGATCGCGTGGCCCACCGGGCTCGGCGGCAGCGCGGCGAGCCGCGCGCCCTCGGCCACCTCGATCTGCAGCCGGACCAGGTCGACCCCGTAGACGCACTCGGTCACCGGGTGCTCCACCTGCAGGCGGGTGTTCATCTCCAGGAAGAAGAAGTCCTCGTCCGACACGAGGAACTCGACGGTGCCCGCGCCGGTGTAGCCGATCGCGCGGGCGGCCCGGATCGCGGCGTCGCTCAGCTCCCGGCGCAGTTCGGGGGTGACGGCGGGGGAGGGGGCCTCCTCGATCACCTTCTGGTGGCGGCGCTGGATGGAGCACTCCCGCTCGCCGAGGGCCCAGACCGTGCCGTGCTCGTCGGCGAGGATCTGCACCTCGATGTGGCGGGCGCCCTCCTGCAGCGGCTCGGCGAACAGCGTGCCGTCGCCGAAGGCCGACAGGGCCTCGCGGCGGGCCGACGCGACCGCCTCGGCGAGCCCGGCCTGGTCGCGCACCACCCGCATGCCCCGCCCGCCGCCGCCCGCCGACGCCTTGACCAGCACGGGAAACGTGAGCTGGGGCGGGGCGTCCGGGGACAGCGGGATGGTCGGCAGGACCGGCACCCCGGCCTCGGCCATCAGCGCCTTGGCCTCGATCTTCGTGCCCATCGCGGCGACGGCCTCGGGTGAGGGGCCGATCCAGGTCAGACCGGCGTCGAGCACGGCACGGGCGAAGCCGGCGTGCTCGGACAGGAAGCCGTACCCGGGATGCACCGCGTCGGCCCCGGAGCGGCGGGCCGCCTCGATCACGCGGTCCGGGTCGAGGTACGCCAGCGGGGCGCCGAGCCGTACGGCCTGGTCGGCCTCGGCCACGTGCGGCGCGTCCGCGTCGGCGTCGGAGAAGACCGCGACGGTCTCCACGCCCAGCTCACGGCAGGTGCGGAACACCCTGCGGGCGATCTCCCCGCGGTTCGCCACCAGCAGCCGCCCGATCATGACCCACCCCCGCGAATATGGAAGCCGAAGAGCATGCCCGTCACATCCGGAAGACGCCGTAGCCGGCCCGCCCGGGGTCCGGCGCCCCCGCGACCGCCGACAGGCACATCCCGAGCACCGTGCGGGTGTCGCGCGGGTCGATGACCCCGTCGTCGTAGAGGCGGCCGGACAGGAAGAAGGCCGCCGACTCCGCCTCGATCTGCGTCTCGACCGCCGCGCGCATCGCCGCGTCGGCCTCCTCGTCGTAGACCTGGCCGCGCGCCTCGGCCGCGGCCCGGCCGACGATCGACATCACCCCGGCGAGCTGGGCCGGGCCCATCACGGCCGACTTCGCGCTCGGCCAGCTGAACAGGAAACGGGGGTCGTAGGCCCGCCCGCACATGCCGTAGTTGCCCGCGCCGTAGGAGGCCCCCATCACGATCGTGATGTGGGGCACGGTCGAGTTGGCCACCGCGTTGATCATCAGCGAGCCGTGCTTGACGATGCCGCTCTGCTCGTACTCCCTGCCGACCATGTAGCCCGTCGTGTTCTGCAGGAAGACGAGCGGCGTACGCGTGGCGTTCGCGAGCTGGATGAACTGCGCGGCCTTCTGCGACTCGGCCCCGAACAGCACCCCCTGGGCGTTGGCGAGGACTCCGACCGGATGGCCGTGGACGCTCGCCCAGCCGGTGACCAGGCTCGGCCCGTAGAGCGGCTTGAACTCGTCGAAGTCGCTGCCGTCCACCACCCGGGCCAGGACCTCGCGGGGATCGAAGGGGACCTTCAGGTCCTCCGGCACGATGCCCAGCAGTTCGTCCTCGTCGAACAGGGGAGCCGGGTAGTCGCGGGCGGCGGCGTGCCCGGCCCCGCGCCGGCCGATCCGCCGCACGATCCGGCGGCCGATCCGGAGCGCGTCGTGCTCGTCGGCCGCGAGGTGGTCGGCCAGGCCGGAGGCGCGGGCGTGCATCTCCGCCCCGCCCAGCGACTCGTCGTCGGACTCCTCGCCGGTCGCCATCTTCACCAGCGGCGGGCCGCCGAGGAACACCTTGGCCCGCTCCCGCACCATCACGACGTGGTCGCTCAGGCCGGGGACATAGGCCCCGCCGGCGGTCGCGTTGCCGAAGACGAGCGCGATCGTCGGAATCCCGGCGGCCGACAGCCGGGTCAGGTCGCGGAACACCTGCCCGCCGGGGATGAAGATCTCCTTCTGCGTCGGCAGGTCCGCGCCGCCCGACTCCACCAGGTTCACGTACGGCATGCGGTTGCGCAGCGCGATCTCGGTGGCCCGCAGCGTCTTGCGCAGCGTCCAGGGATTCGACGCGCCGCCGCGCACGGTCGGGTCGCTGGCCGTGATCACGCACTCGACGCCCTCGACGACCCCGATCCCGGTCACCACGCTCGCGCCGACGGGGAACTCGGTGCCCCAGGCCGCCAGCGGGGACAGTTCGAGGAACGGCGCGTCGGGGTCGACCAGCAACTCGATCCGCTCCCGGGGGAGCAGCCCGCCGCGCTCGCGGTGCCGCTCGACGTACTTCGGCCCGCCGCCCGCGACGGCCTTCGCCTGCTCGGCCTCCAGTTCGGCGAGCTTCGCCAGCATGGCCTCGCGCCTCGCGCCGTACTCGGCGCCGGAGGGGTCCAGCCGGCTCACGAGCACGGTCATGGCGCCACCGAACCGACTTGTGTCACGGTGAGAACCTCCGGTTGGTCCGCGATCACGTCAACGAGCCGAGTCTGCCACCGGGCGGTGACATTCGTGCCGCACACTCCTGGCCGGCCGTGGTACAGCCGTGGTTCAGCCGTGGTTCCGCGGGGTCAGCCGCAGTGGGACCACGCGCTGCTCCAGGAGGCGCCCCCATACCCGCCGCCCCAGATGACGCACCTGCCCTTGGCGGGCAGCCGGAGCGGCCCCGCGTACACGGTGTAGGCGCCGGCGTCGGCGGCCGACGCGCCCCCCTTCACCTTCAGCACCACGCTCATTCTGATCTTAGCGGGCATCGTGTAGCGAGAGAGCGTGATCACGCAGTTGCGGCCGGTGGAGGCGTTGTAGAGCAGGTACGTCGTCGCCTGCCCGCCGTACGAGTGGGAGTCGACGACGGCGAAGCCGGTCCCGCACACGCCCTTGGCCGTGTACGGGTTGGGCTTGGGCGCGGCGGTCTTCGTGGGAGTCGCCTTCGCCGTCGGGCTGGGCCTGGGCGTCGCGGTGGCCTTCGTCGGGGCCGGACTGGCCTTCGCCGTCGGAGGAGCCTCCGTGGGCTCCGCCGCCGGTCCGGTCGCCGTGGGGGACGGCCGCGCCTGGCGGGCGGGCGAGGCGGCGGGCTTCGCGGTCGCACCGGGTCTCGCATCGGGTCTCGCATCGGGTCTCGAACCGGGCCTCCGGGTCGCGGAACCCGGCGAGGGACTCCCGGTCCGGTGTCCCGAGGGAGTCGCCAGGCCGGACGGCGGCGGGATCGCCGGTTCGGCGGGCGCGGACGCCGCCTGGCCGGGCGCCTCCGTCGCGGTGGTCTCGCTCCCGGCCGCCCGCACCGAGACCCAGGACGGCACCACGAAGGCCGCGGCGACCAGGGCGGGCACCCCGATCCCGGCCGCCGTCCAGGTCAGCACCGTACGCCGGGGTCTCCTCCCCCCGGGCACGGTGACGTGCCCGGGGGGAGCCGCGGCCTGTGCAGGGGGTGGCGGGGGAATGAGGTGGGCCTGCCCGGTGAGGCGCGCGACGACGTCCTGAGCGGAGGGCCGCGGCGCGGGGTCCTTCGACAGGCAGGCGGCGACGATGTCCCGCAGGGGCGCCGCGAGGTCGCCGAGGTCGGGCTCGTCGCGCAGGATGCGGGTGATGACCGAGGGGATCGAGTCCGCGCCGAAGGCGGGCCTGCCGGTGGCGGCGAACACCATCGTGACGCCCCAGGCGAACATGTCGGCCGGGGCGCCCGCCGTGCCGCCCGACAGCACCTCGGGGGCCAGGTAGGCGGGAGTGCCGATGGACGCGCCGGTCGCGGTGGCCTGCGGCGAGTCGAACGCCCTGGCCACCCCGAAGTCGATCACGACCGGCCCCTCCGGGCCCATCAGCACGTTGGCCGGCTTGAAGTCGCGGTGGGTGATGCCCGCGCGGTGGATGGCGGCCAGCGCCGTCGCCGTGCTGATGGCGAGCCGTTCCAGCGCCGCTCCCCGGCGCGGGCCCTCCCGGTCGACCAGTTGCCGGAGCGACGGGCCCGGCACGAACTCGCTGACGATGTACGGCTGGTTGCCGGCGAGGTCGGCGTGCAGCACGGGGGCGGTGCAGAACGGCGCGACCCGCTGCGCCAGCGCCACCTCGCGCAGGAAGCGCTCCCGCGCCTCGGGATCCGCCGTCAGCCGCGTGTGCAGCAGCTTCACCGCGACCTGTTCGCCCTGCGGGCCGTGGCCCAGGAAGACGACCCCCTGGCCGCCCTCCCCGAGCCGGTCGACGAGCGTGAACGGGCCCAGGCGGGCCGGGTCCCCAGCCTCTAACGCCACCATCGCCCCCGATTACCCCGGTAACCCCACCAACGGTGCCAAACGCTACCGGATCGGGAACGGCCGTCAGATGGCCTTGCCGGGGTTGAGGATGTTCAGCGGGTCGAAGACCTGCTTGATGCCCTGGTGCAGTTCGGCGGCCACCGGGCCGGTCTCCAGGCCGAGCCAGCGCTTCTTCAGCAGCCCGACGCCGTGCTCGCCGGTCAGCGTCCCCCCGAGGGCGAGCGCGGCGCGGAACACCTCGTCGGCCGCGGCCCAGACCTCGGGCGGCGGCTCGGCCAGGCCGCGGTCGAACACGAACACCGGGTGCACGTTGCCGTCCCCCGCGTGGGCGACCGTCGAGATCAGGACGCCGTGCCGGGCGGCGGTCTCCTCGATCGCGGTGATCATCTCGGGGAGCGCCGACCGGGGCACGCACACGTCCTCCACCAGGCACTGGCCCAGGCGCTCCTTGGCCGGGTAGGCGAGGCGCCGGACGCCGACGAGCTCGGCGGCCTCCTCCGGCGTGGACGACACCGCGACGAACGACGCCGCGGCGCACAGCTCCGCCATCCGGGCGGCGGACTCGTCGGCCGGGCCCTCCGCCTGCGCGATGAGCATGGCCCTGGTGGACGGCTCCAGCCCGATGTTCTTCCAGTCGTCGATGGCCCGCAGGGTCGTACGGTCGAGCAGTTCGAGCATCGACGGCTGGCAGCCCTCGGCGATGATCGCGGCGACGGCCGCGGCGGCGTCGCGCAGCGAGGTGAACTCGGCCGCGACGGTGGACAGCTCGCGCGGCGCCCGCCGCAGCCGCAGCGTCGCGGCGGTGATCACGCCGAGCGTGCCCTCCGAGCCGACGAACAGGCCGGTCAGGTCGTAACCGGTGACCCCCTTCATGGTGCGGCGGCCGGTGTTCAGCACCCGCCCGTCGGCCAGCACCACCTCCAGCCCGAGCGCCGAGTCACGGGTCACGCCGTACTTGACGCAGCGCAGGCCGCCCGCGTTGGTCGCCAGGTTGCCGCCGATCGTGGAGATCTCGTACGACGAGGGGTCGGGGGCGTACATCAGCCCGTGCGCGCGGGCCGCCCGGTCGAGGTCGGCGGTGATGACCCCGGGCTCCACGACCGCGATCTCGTCCTGCGGCGACAGCTCCCGGATCGCGGTCATCCGCGCGAGGGAGAGGACCACGCAGCCGTCCACGGCCGTCGCCCCGCCCGCCAGGCCGGTGCCGGCGCCGCGCGGGACCACCGGCACCCGGTGCGCGCTCGCCCAGCGCAGGGTGGCCACGACGTCGTCGCGCGACTGCGCGAGCACCACGCCGAGCGGCTTGCCCGGCGGTGCGAACGTGCGGTCCCGCGCGTACGCGTCCATGACGTCGGGGTCGGTGAGGACTCGCCCGTCCGGCAGCGCGGAGGCCAGCCCGGAGGCCGCCGAGGAGGTCGGCCCGGAGGTCGCTTCGGTCACGTCTGGACTGTACGACATGACCCGATATCGGGTCGCAACCGGAATTACTAACGGATATTGGTACACATCACATTTTGACAACCATGCATGGCGGCTCTTTACGATCCCTTTACCCCCTCGTCTAAGGTCCCGCATGCGCGCTCATCCCGGCGCGCTGTGCATGGTGTCCGGGGAACCCGGACGGGAAGGGATCTCGTTGTCCAAGAGAATCCGGCGTCTCGCCGCGATCGTGCCCGCGCTCGGGCTGGCGGCAGGAGGTCTGGCCGCGGCCGGTGCGGCGGCGGCGCCTACGGCGGGCTACCAGCCGTCGGCCACCGACCATTACATCAACTACGCACCGCCGCGTGTGCAGGGCGACTTCACCACCACCGAGGAGAAGGTCCCGCCGAAGGGGGCCAAGCGCACCGCCGCCCTCGCCGCGGCGATCGACCACAAGTTCGCGGCCGGCAACCCCGTCGCGGCGCGCGTGCTGGCGCAGCACGAGAAGCAGGCGATCAGGACCGGCAAGAACCCCTTCGACTTCATCTACAAGAAGGCGAAGACGACCCGCACCGCCAAGCTGCTCACGCTGCTGGTCGAGTTCAACGACCAGGCCAACGACGACTTCTCCGGCTGGTCGCACCCGAAGACGACCGACGACGTCAACGACTGCGTGACCGAGCCGGCCGGCACCAAGCTGAACGGCCCGCTCCACAACCACATCCCCAACCCGGCGACGGCCGGCGGCGGGGGCAAGGACAACAACTCCATGTGGGTGGCGGACTTCAACACCGCCCACTACAACAACATGCTCTACACCTCCAAGGGGATCACGACCCGGGTCCGGCCGGACCTGAAGGACCCCCGGGACGGCAAGAAGGGCATCGACATCTCCGGCTCCACCATGAAGAACATGTACGAGGAGCTGTCGAAGGGCGCCTACACCGTCACCGGCGAGGCCGTCGGCTGGCTGAAGGTCCCGCACTCCGAGGCGTGGTACGGCGCCGGCAAGTGCGGCACCTACCCGCAGGACATGACCGGCCACCCGGACAACCCGCGCGGCGCCGCCCAGCTCGCGGTCGACGCGGTCGACACCCTGGTGAAGACGAACCCCTCGTTCCCCTGGGCCGACTACGACGTCGAGGACGTCTCCGACGCCGACGGCGACGGGAACTTCGACGAGCCCGACGGCGTCATCGACCACCTTGTGCTGATCCACGCGGGCGAGGACAAGTCCGGCGGCGGCGGCAACGAGGGCACGTTCGCCCTGTGGGCCCACTCCAGCGACGTGGCGGGCGGCTACACGATCCCCGGCACGAGCAAGAAGATCTCCAACTACATCCTCCAGCCCGAGGACTCCGGCGTGGGCGTGTTCGCCCACGAGTACGGCCACGACCTCGGTCTGCCGGACCTGTACGACACCTCCGGCGCGGGCGACTCCGACGTCGACTTCTGGGACCTGATGTCGAGCGGCTCGCACTCCGGGCCGATCTTCCAGTCCCTGCCGACGCACATGAGCATCTGGGACAAGTGGGTGCTCGGCTGGGCCAACCCGAAGATCATCGAGCCGGGCGCGGCCAAGCAGCTCGCCGTGATCGGGCAGGCCTCCCGGACGCCGAAGGGCACCGAGGACGGCGTACGGATCAACCTGCCGGACAAGCTGAACATCATGTCCACCCCGCACAGCGGGTCGAACATGTGGTGGTCCAACAGCGACCAGAACTGGGCCGACCAGAAGCTCGTCCGGACCGTCGCCGTGCCGGCCGGCACGGACGTGAAGTTCCGCTGGTGGAGCGACTGG
Organism: Microbispora sp. H10670; assembly: GCF_014161385.1. Classification (NCBI taxonomy): domain Bacteria; kingdom Bacillati; phylum Actinomycetota; class Actinomycetes; order Streptosporangiales; family Streptosporangiaceae; genus Microbispora; species Microbispora sp. H10670. The sequence goes on from NZ_JABBWW010000023.1 coordinate 109,518, forward strand.
GGCATCGAGGCCGACTGGGACTACGGCTTCTTCGAGGTCTCCGCCGACGGCGGCGCCACCTGGGCCGAGCAGAAGATCTTCGACGAGGACGGCACGCTCGTCAGCACCGGTGACGACTACACCGACCCCAACGGCCGCATGAAGGACTACGGCGGCAAGAAGTACGGCCTGACCGGCGAGAGCGGCGGCTGGCACCACCTGTACGCCGACCTCGCGCCGTTCGCCGGCAAGACCGTGCAGATCCGCTTCCGGTACAACACGGACGCGGCCTCCGTGGAGCGCGGCTGGTTCAACGACGACTTCTCGGTCACCAACGGCGCCACGGCGGTCTGGACCGACGACGTCGAGGGCGGCGCCAACGGCTGGACGACCGTCAAGGGCACGTTCACCGACACCACCGGCGGCGGCTGGACCATCCACCCCGGCCGGGTGCAGGCGGCGCAGTACTACCTCGCCGAGTGGCGCAACTTCGACGGGTTCGACCAGGGCCTGAAGTACGCGTACGACACGACCTGGCTGCGCGACGGCGCATGGAAGGTCGAGAAGATCGCCTACAACGCCCCGGGCCTGCTCGTCTGGTACCGCGACACCTCGCAGGGCAACAACAACGTGTCCGACACGACGTTCGACCTGCCGTCGGTGGGCCCGAAGGGCCAGCTGCTCCTCGTCGACTCGCACTACGAGCCGCTGCGCCGTACGGGCGAGGCGGCGGCGCACGACCCGAGCACGCTGAAGAACCTCCCGTCGCGCCCGCAGTCGTCGAACGCCGCGTTCAACTTCGCCGGGACGTACCCGTTCAAGGAGTGCGTCGAGGGCGAGCCGTTCACGGAGTACTGCACCTCGTTCGGCAAGCAGTCCGCGGTGAAGGAGTTCACGGACGCCAAGGGCTGGTACCCCGGCCTGGAGCTTCGCGACGGCAGCCTGTACTACCGCCACCGCGACGCCTCCGTGGTCATCCCGTCCAAGGACAACCAGCCGTACTCGACCAGGATCGTCAACCCCGACGGCACGCCGGCGACCGACCTCTACGGCACCGACATCGGCGGCGCGATCCTCGGCAGCGGCAACCCCGGTGACGAGGGCAAGCAGCTCGGCGTGCAGATCAAGCTGGTCAGCCCGCTTCCGCTCAACCTGGGTGCGGTCGTCCAGATCACTCCCGCCAAGAAGTAACGGCCACCGGGTGGCGTGACGCCACCCGGCAGTCCGTGGTGTGGCCACGGTGCATGGTCACAGTGCATGGTCACGAGCCCTGCCACGGTGCATGGTCACAATGCCCGGCCGCCGTCCGCTCATGGACGGCGTGCCGGGCACGTCCATGCCGGGGGCGTCCCGGCGTCCCGATCCGGGGCCGGGAACGGCCGGCGGCGATGCGCGCCCACGCCCGGCGGCCCCTAGCATGTCAGCGTGCGGAGCAAGGCGGATCACACCGCGGCCATCCACCGGGACCGGAAGGCCGCCGTCGTCGTGAACACCAGGTCCAGGCGAGGCCGCCGCCGTTACGCGGAGGTGCTGCGGCTGCTGAAGGACGGGGACTTCCGGCTCACCGGCGTCCATCCGGTGACCGACCCCTCCCGGCTGCGCGACGTGCTCACCCGCGCGCTCGACGCCGGGCCCGACCTCCTCGTGGTCGGCGGCGGAGACGGCACGCTGAGCAGCTCGGTCAGGCACGTGGCCGGCCGCGACGTCGCCCTCGGCGTGCTGCCCCTCGGCACCACCAACAACTTCGCCCGCAGCCTCGGGCTGCCGCTCGACCTCGCCGGGGCGATCGGCGTGTTCAGCGGAGGCAAGGTGGCCGACATCGACCTCGGGATGTGCGGCGACCGGCCGTTCGCCAACCTCGCGAGCTTCGGCGTGTCGGTCGAGGTGGCCGGCACCGTCAGGCCGTGGGTCAAGCGTGTGCTCGGCCGGGCCGCTTACCCGCTGACCGCGCTCACGATCCTGCCGGGGCACCGGCCGTTCCGCGCGTACATCACCGTGGACGGCAAACGCCACGAGCTGCTGACCCACCAGCTCAACATCGCCAACGGCCGGTTCCACGGCGGCTGGCAGATCGCGAGGGACGTCAGCATCGACAACCGCAGGCTGGTGGCCTACCAGCTCGGCTCGGGCAAGCGGCTGCGGCTGCTCGGGGAGACGCTCGTACGGGCGACCACCGGCAAATGGACCAGCCTCGCGGGTGGCCCGTTCGTCACCGGCCAGGAGATGCTGCTGGAGACCGACCCGCCGCTGGCCGCCGACATCGACGGCGAGGTGCGGCTGCGTACCCCGCTGGTGCTGAAGACCATCCCCAACGGCCTGCGGGTGATGGTCCCGCGCGACTTCGTGGACACCTGATCCGCTACGCGTCCTCCTCGGCGGCGAAGGCCCGGTAGGAGGGCCGCAGCAGGTCGAGCAGCGGGATGTGCCTGGCCTTGACCGGCGGCGGGTCCAGCGCGCGCAGCAGCAGGTCGGAGGGCGAGCCGGGATCGGCCGGCGGGCCGAGGCGGGCAGGCGAGACGCCCGAATCGTAGAAGTCGCCGACGCGCTCCGCGAACGGGACGTCGGTCACGTCGAGAGGCGCCGGCGTCCCGCCGCCCGTCATGCCGCCCGTCCCGCCGGTCTGTCCGCCGGTGTGGCGGAGGGCGTCGAGCAGCGTGTCCCTGGCCATGCCCCGCCAGGCCAGCACCAGGAACGGGTCCGCGTCGAACGCCTCGGCCAGCAGGTAGAGCACCGCGGACAGGTGCTTGCAGGGGAACCCCCAGTCGGGGCAGGAGCACTCCATGTCCAGCCCGCGCTCGCCCGGGAAGAGCGGCAGCCCGCACTGCTCGAAGACGTCCTCGATCTCCGGCGGCATCTCCCCGGCGAGCAGCTTGGCGCGGTGCACCGCCCGCGCGCCCAGCGCCCCGGTCAGCTCCGCCCACTCGCCCGCGCCGTACGCCGTGATCCGCACGCGCACGTCGTACGGGTCCGGGCGGGAGCCCTGCACCCTGGCCTTCACCAGGCCGGGACCGAGGTCGAGGTCGAGCACCTGGCCCCGCCGCGCGTACGCGCGCCCCCGGCTCAGCCTGCCCGCGTCGCAGACGCGCTCCAGGATGTCGACGAAACGCCGTGACCACCACTGCTCGCCGATGGACCCCCGCTTCGAGCGCGCCCTGATGCCGCCGTCGACCCTGATGGGCCGCGCGGCCTCGAACCAGCCGTCCCGTCCGGCGGGCACTCAGCTCACCGCCTCGGGGGACAGGCGGAACAGCTCGCGCAGCTCCGCCGTGGACAGCCCGGCGATCCAGTCCTCGCCCGTCCCGACGACGCTCTCCGCCAGGGCCTGCTTGCGCTCGATCATCTCGTCGATCCGCTCCTCCAGGGTGCCCGCACAGATGAACTTCCTGACCTGCACGTTCCGGGTCTGCCCGATGCGGAACGCCCGGTCGGTCGCCTGGTTCTCCACGGCCGGGTTCCACCACCGGTCCACGTGCACGACGTGGTTGGCGGCGGTCAGGTTGAGCCCGGTGCCCGCCGCCTTGAGTGAGAGCAGGAAGATCATCGGCTCGTCATCGGTCTGGAACCGCTCCACCAGCGCGTCACGCGTCCTCTTCGGCAGCCCGCCGTGCAGCCACAGCACCGGGCGGTCGAGCCGAGCCGCCAGGTAGGGCTGCAGCATCGAGCCGAACTCGGCGTACTGCGTGAAGACCAGCGCCTTGTCGCCCTCGCTCACGATCTCCTCGGCCAGTTCCTCCAGACGGGCGAGCTTCCCCGACCGCCCGGCCAGCCGCGAGCCGTCCTTGAGCAGGTGGGCGGGGTGGTTGCAGACCTGCTTGAGCCGGGTCATCGCGGCCAGCACGTTCCCGCGCCGTTCGATGCCCTCGCTGCCGGCGATCCGGCCCATCATGTCCTCGACCACCGCCTGGTAGAGGCTCGCCTGCTCCGGGGTCAGCGTGCACCAGACCTTCATCTCCATCTTGTCCGGCAGGTCGGAGATGATCGTCTTGTCGGTCTTGAGGCGCCGGAGCACGAACGGGCCCGTGGCCCGCTTGAGCGCGGCGGTCGCCGCCTCGTCGCCGTGCCGTTCGATCGGCTCCTGGTAGCGGTCGCGGAAGGCCCTCGCCGGTCCGAGCAGGCCGGGGTTGCAGAACTCCATGATCGACCAGAGCTCCGCCAGATGGTTCTCGACCGGCGTGCCGGTCAGCGCCAGCCTCGTCCGCGCCGGGAGCGAGCGTACGGCCTGCGCCTGCCGGGCGGCCGAGTTCTTGACGGCCTGCGCCTCGTCGCAGACGACCCGGGCCCAGGTGAACCCGGCGAGGACGTCGCGGTCGCGCAACGCCGTGCCGTAGGTGGTGAGGACGATGTCGGCCGCGGCGACCCGCTCGGCCAGCTCCGCGCCGCGCAGGCGGCCTGAGCCGTGGTGGAGGTAGACCTCCAGCGACGGTGCGAACCGGGCGGCCTCCTTCTGCCAGTTGCTGAGCAACGACATCGGGCACACCAGCAGCGTCGCCCCCGCCCGCCCTTCTTCCTCGCGTTCGCGCAGAAGAAGGGACAATGTCTGAAGGGTCTTACCGAGTCCCATATCGTCCGCGAGAATGCCGCCAAGTCCGATTTGGGACATGAAGGTGAGCCAGGCCAGACCCCGCTCCTGGTACGGCCGGAGCGTGCCGTGGAAGGCGGCGGGGGTCGCCACGGGTTCGAGACGGCGGTCGGCCTCGCCGGAGAGCAGGTCACCGAGCAGGCCGTCGGCGTCCACCCCGACCAGGGGGAGGTCGTCGTCCCCGCCGTGCACCACCTCGCGGACGACCTCGCCGACCGTCATCTGGCCCGATCCGCGCCGCTCCACCGCCTTCAACGCGGCCCCGAGCTGCCGGGCGTCCAGCTCGACCCACTGCCCCCGCAGCCGGACCAGCGGCACCTTGAGCCGGGCCAGCTCGGCCAGCTCCGCCTCGCTGATCGTCTCGTCGCCGACGGCCAGCTCGGCCCGGAAGTCGACGAGCTGCGCCAGCCCGAACCCCTGGTCGGCGGCGGCGCCCGGCCCGGAGCGCGACCGGGCCGTCAGCTTCAGGCCCAGCCGGGCGCGGCCCGCCCACGCGGGGAGTTGCACGCCGAACCCGGCCGACTGGAGGAGCGGCGCGGCGTGGCGCAGGAAGTGGAAGGCGCCCTCGACGTCGAGGTCGACGTGCGCCGGCCGGGCCTCCCGGAGCGCGTCGTCGATCCTCGGATAGAGGCGGGCCGCCCGGCCCAGACCGGCGAGCAGCGTCTCGTCCGGCCGCCCGGGAAGGCCCGGCAGACCGGGCAGGGCCTCGCCCGTCCAGACGAGGGAAGCGGGCAGGTAGAGGCTGGGGTCCTCGGCCGACTGGAGCGCGAACTCCACCCGCCACCTGCCGCTGTCTGAGTGGGCCGCGGCGTACTCGGCGGCGACGGCTGGGCCCGCGACCGGTGCGGAGCCGGGCCGGGGACCGGACACGGGCTCGGGCTCCGGCTCGAACTCCGGCTCGAACTCGGGTTCGGGCTCGACGAGGCGGAAGCACACCCTGACCGGGCCGTCGAGCTGGTGGGCCGCCCGGAACCACTCCTGCAGCGGCCGGGCCAGCGCCTCCGCCTCCTCCCGGCCGGCCCCGGGCAGGTCCGCCTCCTCGCCGGTGAGCGCCACCGTCCACCGGTCGGCCAGGGGAGCGCGCCGTCCCGGACGGTGCCCGCCCAGCAGGCGCTCCGGCAGCGCCTGCCGTACGGCGGCGTCGGCCAGGCCCGCCAGCGCCTCCATCAGCACGTGGGCGGACGGGCGCTCCTCCTCCACCGCCCGGCAGACCGGCGGCATCGCGGCGGCGAGCTCGCGGAAGCGGTCGGCGTGCGGGCCGGTCAGCACCGGCCGCCAGCGGGCCGCGTAGCCGCCGTCCTCGGTGACGAGCTGGGGCAGCACCCTGCCCCGCCGCACCAGCTCCCGGGCGTGGGCCGCGACGACCGCGAGATAGCGCAGGGACGGCCCGGGGAGCATGTCGGCGAGGCGGTCGTCCGGTTCCGGCGACTCCACCGGTGTGTGGGCCGCCTCGCCGAGCGTGGTGAGCAGGCGCATCGCCGCGCCGGCGTCGACCAGCAGGGCGGGCACCCGCCACGGCCTGATCCCGGCCCGGCGCGCGCGGACCTGCAACCCGGTCTCCGGTGAGGGCAGGGGACCGGACGCCGAACCGGGCAGGAGCAGCACCACCTCACCCGGCACGGCCTTTCCGGCCGCCTCGGCCGCCGCCTCCCCCAAGCCCGGCAGCGCGGCGACGAGGGCGCTCGCCGGGGCGGCGAAGGGATGGGGCCGGACCTTGGCCCTGGAGGTCACCGGCTCCGCGCCGGCCGTCTCCTCCGCCCAGAGCACAAGCCGCCCGCCGTCCCAGGCCGCGTGTAGCACGAGCACACCGTCTCCTCCCGCCACCCCGGAACGCTAGCAGCGCCTCCGGCGCCGTATGTTCGCCGGAACCTGAGCCTCCAGCGACGACCGGCGGCCGGAAATTCCTTGATTACTGATGATCTGGGACGGCTTGTCGTACTGCTGGGGCCGGCCGTCAACCGGGGGGAGTGCCGTCGACCGTGGTGTAGCGGCGCAGGGCGTCGGCGTCGAGCGGAGCCCCGGGAAGGGGCGATCGCCGGTCGGCGCGCAGGCCGTCCAGCATGATCTCCACCATCCGCGCCATGGCCTCCTCGCCGAGCACGGCCGGTGGCGTGTAGACGTGCAGGGTCATCAGCAGGGCGATGTCGCCGGGACCGATGTCGGGGCGCAGCGCGCCGTCCGCCTGCGCCCGCTCGGTCAGCCGCAGGACCGCGGCGGCGACCCCCTGCCGGATCTCCCGCAGGTCGGCGCCGACGCGCAGCCGCTGGTGCAGGAGGGGATCGAGCTTCGCGGCGAGCACGCCCAGCCGCAGGGCGACCGCGCCGCGCAGGAAGCGGCGCAGCGCGTGCCACGCGTCCGGTTCCTCCCGCCCGGCGGTCTCCACCAGGTCCGCCAGGCGGCGGAGGCTCTCCTCGCCGACGGCGCGCAGCAGCGCGTCCCGGTCGGGGAAGCGGCGGTAGAGCGTGCCGACGCCCACGCCCGCCCGGCGGGCGACCTCCTCCAGCGGTACGTCGACGTTCTGCTCCAGGAACAGCTCACGGGCCGCGGCGACGATCAGATCCCGGTTGCGGCGCGCGTCGGCGCGCAGCCCTCTCTCCACGGTCACCTCAAGAGGATCTGGACGATTTTCCTCCGGTTAGGATACCGTCATCATGCGGAGGAAATTCCTCCGGTTAGGGGGTGCGTCATGAGCGCGGTGCTCATCTCGGGGGCCGGGATCGCGGGGCCGACGCTGGCCTACTGGCTGGCCAGGCACGGGTTCAAGGTCACGGTCGTGGAACGCGCGGGAGAGGCGCGGTCCAGCGGCAACCCGGTGGACGTCAGGGGAGCCGCCGTCGCGGTCGCCGAACGGATGGGCGTCCTGCCCCGGCTGCACCAGGCCGCCACCGGCACGACCGGGGTCAGCTTCGTCGACGCGGCGGGCAGGCGGGTCGCCCGGATGGACATGCGCGCCGTACAGCGGCCGGGTGAGGTCGAGGTGCCACGCGGCGACCTCGCGTCGATCCTGTACGAGGCGAGCCGCGACCACGCCGAGTTCCTCTTCGACGACTCCGTCACGGCGCTCGTCCAGGACGAGCACGGGGTGGACGTCACCTTCGAGCGCGCCGGCTCCCGCCGCTTCGACCTGGTGATCGGCGCCGACGGCCTGCACTCGGTGACGCGGCGCCTGACGTTCGGCCAGGAGAACGGCCTCGTGCGCCACATGGGCCTGTACGTCGCGACGACACCGCTCGGCGTCGAGGCGGTGGCCGGGTCCGGCCGGGACATCCTCATGCACAACGCCCCCGGCAAGGCGGTCGCCGTCAGCCCCATGTCCGCGGGCGCGTTCTTCCTCTACCGGAGCCCGGCGGAGCCCGGGTTCGACCACCGCGACACCGGGCAGCACAAGCGGATGCTGACCGCCGCCTTCGCGGACGTGTCCTGGAGGGCGCCGGAACTGCTCGAACGGGTGCGTACGGCCGACGACCTCTATTTCGACTCCGTCAGCCAGGTGCGCCTGCCCCGCTGGTGGAAGGGAAGGGTCGCGCTCCTCGGCGACGCCGCCTCCTGCGTGTCGCTGTTCGGCGACGGCTCCACGCTGGCGATGACGGGGGCGTTCACCCTCGCCGAGGCGCTGGCCGCCCATCCCGGCGATCCCGGCGCGGCCTTCGGCCGGTACGAGACCGTCCACCGGCGCCTGGTCGAGCCCAGGCAGCGCGCCGTCGGCCAGGCGTCGGCGCTCCTGGCCCCCGCCACGCGAGGCGGCATCCTCGCCCGCAACCTCGCCACCCGCCTGTGGCCCGCCGTAGTCGCCGCCACCCGCCTCAGGCAGGCCCTCGCCCGATGACACGCCGCGTGAAGTTCATGCTGATATGGCGTGAATACAGGTAAGGGCCGTTCCTTGTATACGCAAGAATGCGCCGGAGCGTTCAGATGTAGCGATTTTGCACTATTTGGGCCGCTGTGAACTGCACTTGTTCGCGGAAAGTGCCGTCCTGATTTCAGTGCTATGGCCCAGGCTTTACCATCGTTCCTCATGCGACTGATCAGGCGTAGAGAGAGGATCGGAGACGAAGAGATCCTCACTCAGTACGGCAGCAGGGACCGCCCCGTCAAGGGTCGGCCATTTAAGGACGTGCCGGTAAAACCGCACGTTGCCAACGCCGTCTCCTTGATGCGCGGCAAGCTGACAGTCGACGAGGCCGTACGTTGCTTCCCGAACAGGAGGTCGCCCGCCGCCACCGGCGATGGTGTCAGGTACACGACGGCGGGAACACTCCGTGAGGCATTACTTCGCGTCAGGTTCACCCCGAACGCGTGGAACCCGGTTCACGTTTCGGTTGAGAATCTAGACTCGAAGCGTCCGTGGACAGATGATGACAGGGATCGCTTCAACGCCTGCTTTGGAGATTCGGAGTGGAGGGAGGGTGACGATGAGCGATCAGATCCATCTGAGGATCGGTGCCGAGCCCTGGCGGCCGGCCGACTCAGCCAAGATCGACAAGGTGCTCAACCACTACGACATCCCACTCGCGGGGATCCTTCGCCAGCACGGCAGCTACTTCATCTTCGAATGCCTGGAAGGCCACACCAAGGACACGAACATCTGGGCGTACGCCAAGATAGACCGTGCCGAGCGGAAGGCGATCCGGAAGTCCAAGGGCGACGATCTGCAGAAGCTCTTCAACCACATCCTGAGTTCGCGTACCTTCACTGCGGCTCTGGCGATCGATCACAGCGTCGAGATCAGCGCGGAGGTCCGGGCGGTGCAGCCCAAGGCGGCCCCGGCCGCAGCGGCGCAGCCGGTGCAGGCCCCCAAGGTGGCGGCCAGTCAGGCGATCCACATCAAGGTGGACCGTGTACAGAGCGCCGGGACCTTGGCCGCCGCCTGCTGATCGAGCGATCGCCTCCGTGCCGGTCTCGCCCTCGATGACGGCGGGCGTACGGCGACGGCGCACCGAGGTCAGGTCGTGGTCAGGCCACGGCTCCGAGGTTGGAGGCCGGAGGTGCGCCAGGTGGCGCCGGAGGAGGTGACGGCGAAGGCCTCGTAGCCGTGCAGGCCCTCCACCCAGTCTCTGGCCGCGGCGCCCATGGCGAAGGCGCTCGTGGCGTACGCGTCGGCCAGGGTGAGATCGGGCCCGACCACCGTCACCGAGGCCAGCCCGGTCGCCGGGCGGCCCGTGTGCGGGTCGACGACGTGCGTGCCGCGTTCGGCGGTGCCCGAGGTCGCCACGGCGAGGTCGGTCCCCGACACCACGGCGGCGAGTTCGCCCGGCCGGAGCGGGTGGGCGACGCCGACCCGCCAGGACCGGCCGGGTGCGGGAGAGCCGGACAGCCGGACGTCCCCGCCGCCGTTCACGCAGTGGTCGGCGGCGCCCGCCGCGCGAAGGATGGCCGAGGCGCGCTCGACCGCCCAGCCCTTGACGAGGGCGGAGGGATCGAGGCGGCCCCGGGGATGAAGGGTGAAGTAGCCGTGGGAGACCAGCGCCACCGACTCGCAGAGGCGCAGGACGTCCGCCACCTCCGCCGGGCAGCCGGCCAGGGTGATCTCGCCCCGGCTCAGGCGGCTCACCGCGCTGTCCGGCTTGTACGTCGAGAAGACCTCGTCCACGTGGTGCAGCCAGGCCACCGCCTCCGCGACGTACGGCCCGGGGTCGGAGTCGCGCCCGTCGGAGTCGCGCCCGTCGGAGTCGCGGACGTCGAAGGAGAAAACGGTGCCCATGACGTGCTCGATGTGACGCATCAGAGGCCGGCCTTGTCGAGGGCGCTCTGCAGCGAGCGGATGTAGCCGGCACTCGTGTAGGTGGCGCCGGAGACCACGTCGATCTGGGCCGACCGGGCCGACAGCGCCTCCTCGTCGAGGATCGGCAGCGCCTCGTTGTTGATCTCGATGTCCCGGTGGTTGTTCTGCGGGGCCACCAGCACCCTGATCCCGGCCATCCTCCCGCCCGAGATCACGATCTCCACCTGCACCGGCCCCCACCGGGTGTCGGCGGCGTCACCGGTGACGGTCTTCTCCCCGCTGGTGGCGCCGGCGGTGGCTCCCGCCCCGCTCCAGCCGGCCCGGGTCTCCTGGGACTGGGTCTCCTGGGACTGGGTCTCCTGGGTCTGCGCATCCTGGGGCCTGGAGGAGTCCGGGAATTCCCGGCCGAAGCGGCCCCCGTCCTCGCCCCTGTCCCCGTCGCCGTCGTCGTCCCCGGTGCCGGAGTCACCGGGACCGGAGTCCCCGGGACCGGAGCCGGTCCCCTCGGCCACGGCGGCGGGGCGCGCTGCGGGCGAGATCACCTCATGGGGCTTGAACGACAACAGCAGCACGAGGCCGACAGCGGTCGCGAGCACGGCCAGAATGGCTCTGCGCATGGAACTTCCAATCCGGGTGGTTCAGAACTCGAACGATTCGTGGTGGACGCGGCGGCGGGGGACTCCGGCGGCGCGCAGCGCGGCGACGACGGCGGTGGTCATCCCGTCGGGCCCGCAGACGTACGCCTCGTGGTCGCGCAGGCCGGGCACGAGCGCGGCCAGCGTCCCGGGCGTGAAGGGGTCGCCGACGAGGGCGCGGGGGCCGACGCAGTAGTGCAGGGTCGCGCCCCGCGTCGCCGCGATCTCCTCCAGTTCGGCACGGAGGACGAGGTCTCCCGCGTCACGGGCCCGGTAGAGGAGGGTCAGGTCGCCGGGGGCGGCGGGCAGGGCCTCGAACAGCGCGCGCAGCGGGGTGATGCCGATGCCGCCCGCGACGAGCAGGACCTTGCGCGCGCGGCGCGCCCGCCCGGTGAGGGCGCCGTACGGCCCCTCGGCGAGCACGCGGGTGCCCGCCCGCAGCCCGGCGAGAGAGCGGCTCTGGTCGCCCAGGTCCTTCACGGTGATCCGCAGTTCGCCGTTCCGCGGCGGGGCCGACAGCGAGTAGGGGTTGGGGGACCACCACAGGTCCCGGGTCAGGAACCGCCAGCGGAAGAACTGGCCCGGCTCGGCCCGCAGCCGGTCGAGCCGCCGTCCCGTGACGTGCACGCTGACGACGCCGGGCGCCTCCCGCACCACCCGCGCGACCCTGAGCCGGTGGCGCAGGGCCAGCCGTACGGGCGTGAGGAAGCGGTACCAGACCAGCAGCGCGGCGACGCCCAGATAGAGGGCGTACCACGCGACCTGCGCGGGCCGGTCGCCGATGAACTCCTCGCCGGTCGCCAGTTGGTGGCCGAAGGCCAGCCAGGTGGCCAGATAGGTGTAGAAGTGCAGGTGGAACCACGTCTCGTAGCGCAGCTTCGGGCGGATCCGGCGGGCGGAGACGACGCCGACGCCCACCAGGAGCAGCAGCGCCACCGTGGCCTTGAGCACGTCCGGATAGGTCAGGTTGAGCGTGACCGTCTCGCGCACCACGTCGGTGTGCTCGGTCACCGCGTAACCCCAGGTGATCAGGAGCATGTGGGCGACCGACAGGCCGACCACGTAGCGGCCGCCCATCGAGTGCCAGCGGGCGAGCCGGTCGGCGCCGACCCCGCGCTCCAGCGCCGGGACGTGGGCCATCAACGCCAGCAGGACGGCGATCGCGTACCCGGCGAGCAGCCCGGTGACCCGGCCCGCGTTGGTCAGCCAGCCGTCGAGGCCGGCGACCGCGGGCGTGTGCGCCCACCACAGGCCGGCCACGGCGACCGTCCCCGCGGCGATGGCCGCCAGGACCGCCTCCGGGCGGGCGCGCACCCCTCGTGGCGGCGGCTGCGCGTGGCCCGTGGCCGCCGCCCGGCCGGCGAAGGTCGTGGTCAAAGGTGCCTCCCTTTCCTCGTACGCGACTCACGGTGCCAACCGAACCTCTTGTTTTCCTATGAACAGGGGCACGCCGGGAGCCTTCATAGGATTCTCAGAACGTTCTCAGAGGAACCGCCGGAGCAGTGGGGAGGACCCTGGCATCATCATGCGTACGACATCGAACGGCCTGCCTGATCTGGTCCGCCCCGACGGGACGCCCGTGCGCGTCCTCGTGGTCGACGACGAGCCCGACCTCGTCGAGGTCCTGGGCGCTGTCCTGAAATACGAGGGGTGGGACGTGCGCACCGCCGGCGACGGCGCGTCGGCGGTGCGCACCGCCCGGGAGTTCCAGCCGGACGCGGTGCTGCTGGACGTGATGCTGCCCGACTTCGACGGGCTGGAGGTGCTGCGCCGCCTCCGGACGGAGGCCCCGGACGTCTGCGTGCTGTTCCTCACCGCCCGTGACTCCGTCGAGGACCGCATCGCGGGGATCACCGCGGGCGGGGACGACTACGTGACCAAGCCGTTCAGCCTGGAGGAGGTGCTGGCCCGGCTGCGCGGGCTGCTGCGCCGCGCCGGGATGGCGCGTACGGCCGAGGGCGACCGGCTGACGGTCGGCGACCTCGTGATGGACGAGGACGCCCGCGAGGTGACCCGGGGCGGAGAGCTCGTCGAGCTCACCCCTACCGAGTTCGAGCTGCTGCGCTTCCTCATGCGCAACCCCCGGCGGGTGCTCAGCAAGGCGCAGATCCTCGACCGGGTCTGGTCGTACGACTTCGGCGGGCAGGCGCACGTGGTCGAGCTGTACATCAGCTATCTGCGCAAGAAGATCGACGCGGGCCGCCCCGCACTGATCCACACCGTGCGGGGCGTCGGATACGTCCTCAAGCCGTGAGGGTACGGCTGAGGCCGCCGCGCACGCTGCGGGCCCGGCTGGTCGCGGGGACGCTGGTGCTGCTCGTGCTGGCCTGCGCGGCGGCGGGCACCGCGTCCTCCCTGCTGCTCGAACGGTTCATGGTGGACCGGGTGGACCAGCAGCTCGCCATGCAGGCCGGCCGGTACGCGGCCAGCCTGGAGCACGAGGAGCGCGAGGAGCACCCCCGCGGATACGACGGGCGGAGCCCGTTCGCCGAGCGCGGGGACACCCGGGGGCAGGCGCCCGGCACGCTCGGCGTCCGGGTCGTGAACGGCCAGGTGGACACGCCCGCCGTGGTGGGCCGGGCCGACCCGTCCCTGCCGGCGGCCGACGAGAGGGCGCTGGCCTCCGTGCCGCCCGACGGCGCCGGGCACACCCTGGACCTGTCGCGGCTCGGGCGGTACCGCCTGATGGCCGTGCGGAGCTCCGGCGGGGACATCCTCCTCACCGGCCTGCCGCTGGCGGACGTGCACGACACGGTCCGCCGCCTGCAACTGGCCGAGATCGCGGTGTTCGCCGTCGTCGTGCTCGTGACCGGCGTCGCCGGGGCCGTGTGGGTGCGGCTCTCGCTGCGCCCGCTGGACCGGGTCGCGGCCACCGCCCGGCGCGTCGCCCGCCTGCCACTGTCGGACGGCGAGGTGGCGCTGCCCGACCGGGTGCCCGACGAGGACCCCCGTACGGAGATCGGCCAGGTGGGGCTGGCCTTCAACCGCATGCTCGGCCACGTCGGGCAGGCGCTGGCCCACCGCCACGCCAGCGAGGAGCGCATGCGCACCTTCGCCGCCGACGCCAGCCACGAGTTGCGCACCCCGCTCGCGACCGTCCGCGCTCACGTCCAGCTCGCCCGGCGCGACCCCGCGGAGGTGCCCGGGAGCGTGCGCCACGCCCTGGAGCGCGCCGACGCGGAGTCGTCCCGCATGGGCAAGCTGGTCGACGACCTGCTGCTGCTGACCCGGCTCGACGCGGGCCGGCCGCTCGCCCGCGAGGAGGTGGACCTGACCCGGATGGTGATCGACGCCACCGGCGACGCCCGCGTCTACGCTCCCGGCCACCACTGGCGGCTGGACCTGCCCGAGGAACCCGTGACGGTCCCCGGCGACCCCGACCGGCTGCACCAGGTGGTCGTCAACCTCCTGGGCAACGCCCGCGCGCACACCCCGCCCGGCACGACCGTCACCGTGGCGCTTCGTGATCGGGCGGTACGTGAAGGGGCGGTACGTGAAGGGGCGCCGGGCGGGTCCGGCCCCGGTTCCGGACGGGTCGAGCTGACCGTGACCGACGACGGCCCGGGCATCCCGGCGGACCTCCAGGGCGAGGTCTTCGAACGGTTCGTCCGCGCCGACAAGGGGCGCTCGCGCGCCTCCGGCGGCAGCGGCCTCGGGCTCGCGATCGTCCGGGCGGTCGTGGCCGCCCATGGCGGGACGGTCGACGTCGAGAGCCGTCCCGGACGCACCGTCTTCCGGGTGAGCCTGCCCTCCGCGTGACACCCTGCTGACCTCGAACCCCCATTCGAGGGGGTCGTATGAAACATATGTTGCATATGAGGAATACTTGGATGAATGGGGGGCAGGGGGGTCTTTCTGAGCGGGGGTCCCCGCGATAAGAGAGGTGTGCAATGACCGCGACCGCTATCGAGCGCCGCAACCTGGACGGGCTCGCCCATCCGTGGCCTGACGACCGTTACGAGGTCAGGTGCGACAGGGAGAGCCCGTACACCGGCAGCCGTGACCGCTACCACTACGCGAAGAACGCGGTGGAGTCCGCGAAGGCGCTGGAGAGAGCGGGGCTGGCCCGCCGAGTGGTGGTCGTCAGGCTTGCGGACGAGACCGTGATCTACGACCGTGTCGGCGACGTGAACCTGCCGCCGGAGGCCTGGTGACGAGGCCGGCGGACGTGGCTTGGTGAACCGTTTCCGACGTGTCACACGACACAGCGCATGACGACGATCCCCCCGGGAGGAGGCCTCCCGGGGGGATCGTCGTGTGGTTGCCGCCGTCAGGCGCCGGTCATGAGGGCGTGCAGGTGACGGCGGGAGCGCCGCCTCCGCCCCCGCTGGTCAGGAGGCTGAAGACGGTCGAACCGCCCACCGGGAGGGCGCCGTTGTAGCTCTCGTTGCCGAACGCGTAGATGCCCGGCAGGCCGATCACCGGGAGTGACACGGCTCCTCCGACCCGGTTGACGACGGTGCCGTCGGTGTAACGCACCGACACGCGCCAGCCCTTCATGGCCGACGACCCGCTGTTGCGCACGGTCACCTGCGCGAGCGCGCCGTAGCTCTGCGAGCCACCCCAGACGCTGCTGATCACGTAGGTCGCCGTGCAGCCGAGCGAGTCGGCGGCGGCCGGAGCGGCCGTGGCCGCCGCGGTCCCCACGGACGCCAGGGCCAGCGCCGCCGCGGCGATTGTCGTCCTGATCATCGTGCTTTCCTTCCCTCGGTCATGTCCGTATGGATGGTGCCGACTTGCCAGGAGAAAGGTGGATGCCCGCCTTCCCCAGAGAGGGGTCCGACTGGGGAAGGCGGGCGACTGTGGGCGAGCCCGTGGGAGGGGCTACGCGGGTGTGCAGGTGACGGGGGACGGGATGGAGCCGGTGCCGCTACCGGTGAAGCCGAAGCTCGTGGTGGCGCCGGGGGCCAGCGAGCCGTTCCAGGACAGGTTCTTCACCGTGACGTTCGACCCGCTCTGGCTGAGCGTGCCGCTCCACAACTGGGAGATGCTCTGGCCGCTCGGCAGCGTCCAGCCCACCGTCCAGCCGGTGATGGCCGTGGTGCCGGAGCTGCGCACGGTGACGTCCGCCTGGAAGCCGCCCTGCCACGAGCTCGTGATCTTGTACGTGGCGGTGCAGGCCTTGCCGTACTGTGTCGGGCTGACCGACGGCGACGGCGACAACGGCGGCTCGCAGCCACCGGTGTTCGACGGCGGGCAGGTCGGCGTCGGGCTGGGCGACGGGGACGGGGACGGGGAGACCGACGGGCTCGGCGAGGGAGAGGGGCTGCCGGACGGGCTGGCGGACGGGCTCGGCGACGGGGACTGCTCCGTGCCGGGCGCGTTGCCCCAGATCTTGTTGGAGCCCGAGTAGAGCGTGATGTTCTCCACGGTCACCGGCGTGGACCCCGGCGTCGTCGCGACGCCCTTGTACGACCAGTCGTTCGACGGGTCCCACGAGCCCGAGCTGGCGATCCGGAACTGGACCTCGCGCCGCGACTGCGACTGCCCCTGCGGCGCGACGACCTGACCCGAGCAGTCGATCGTGACGTAGTAGATCTTCCCGGAGAACTGCGTCGGGCCGGTCGGCTGCTTGCACTGGGTGTACGCCGAGCTCAGCGTGATCTGGCCGGGCGTGGTGTCGCCGTCGAGGGTGAAGTAGTAGCGGAACGACCCGTCGCTCAGCGCACGCGCCGGCCAGGCCGAGTGGTTGACGACGAGCGCCTTGATCTCGGTGAAGGTCGAGCCCGTGGCGTTGACCGACGCCTGGAGATAGATCTCCGGTCCGTCCGGGGTCTCCGTGCCGGGGAAGCCGGCCAGCGGAGTGCCGCCGTACTCCTTGACCAGCCGGACCAGCGCGCTGGTGAAGCCGGCGTTGTAGTCGGTGGCGACCTCGTTCATCGTGTAGTCGCTGCGGCTGTCGGTGTAGGCGTCGTTGGCCGACGTCGGGCCGCCGACGAGCGCGCCGTACAGGATGTGGCGGCTCTGCGCCGGCTCGCTGAGGTTGTCGGACCAGGAGCCGTGCGCGGTCCGGTGGTGCGGGTTGCGCGGCGGATTCGCGCCGAAGCCCACCACGAACGATGACTTGCGTGGGTTGTCGCCGAGCGCGTAGTTGATCTGGCGGACGGCGAAGTCGTGGTAACGCGCCTTACGGGTGGCGTCGGTCAGCCAGTCGCTGTAGACGAGCGCGACGAAGGCGGTGTTGGCCGCGTAACGCAGCGACCCCCACTGGTCGAGCACGGCCTGGCCGCCGGGGGAGTAGGCGACCTTCTGCCCGTTGACGCCGACCGTCCACCAGTCGAGCCAGCGGTTGGCGTCGTCGGCGTACTGCTGCTTGCCGGTCAGCTTCGCGAGCAGCGCGTAGCAGCCGTACGACTTGTCGTCCCAGGCGATCGTCCACTTGTACGACTTGGTGGTCGACTGCGGCTCGGTGCCGAGGTTGGCGTAGTACGACTCGGCCTTCGCGAGGTAGGAGGAGTCGCCGGTGGCGCGGTAGAGCCAGATGGCGCCCCAGACCAGCTCGTCGTTGTACCCGCTCCAGGACTTGTAGTAGCCGGCCGCGTCGGTGATGCAGTCGCTGTACTTGCCCCGCACGGTGTCGGCGAAGGTGTAGAGCTGCTTGGCGTGCGTCAGCAGCTTGTCGGCGTACGTCGCGTCGGTGGGCCGGAAGACCATCGAGGAGGCGGCCATCGCGGCGGCGGTCTCGCCGGCCAGGTCGGAGCCGCCACAGGAGGAGTCGATCTTGTAGGCGGGCCGGGCCATCGGCAGCACCTCGGCCGGTCCCCACCACTTGTGGTCGTCGCCGCCGTTGCCGACCTGCCCGTACAGGACGTTCGGGGAGGGGTGGGCCTTGACGAAGTAGTCGTTGACGAAGCGCAGGTTGTTGAGCAGATAGGAGATCTGCCCGGACGAGGTGTAGGCGTCGCGGTACTCGACCGCGCCCCACGCCAGCATCGTCGTGCTCGCCGCCATCGGCAGGCCGAACTTGACGTGGTCGCCCGCGTCGAACCAGCCACCGGTCAGGTCGAGGCCGACGTCCTTGCCGTCGTTCAGGGCCGAGTCGCCGCGCCAGGAGACGCGGTTCGTGGACGGCAGCTTGCCGGACTGCTGGGCCTCGTAGAAGAAGAGCGACTTCTGCAGGGCCTCCGCGTAGTTGTACGCCGGGGCCGCCGCGGCGGTGGAGGGGACGGCGGCCGGGACGACCGCCGAGGAGATGATCAGCGCCGCCAGAGCCGGGAACGTACGCCGCATGAAGGTGTGCCTCGCATAGGTGGGGGGGTCGGGGGCGCGGCGGCGGGTCAGGCGCCGCCGCGCCCCGGCTTACTGGGGGTGCGGTGAAGGGTCAGGCGACACCGCACCCCGGCCTACACGGCGTGCTCAGCCATTCGGGAAGAGCAGGCCGTACTGTCCGAGCGCGGTGGCCACGTCGGTCTGCGCCCAGAAGCGGTGGTAGCGGAAGACCGGCGCGGAGCCGCCGTTCAGGTACGACTGGACCTTCGGCCAGTCCGGGTCGTTCTTGTACCAGGACCGGATGGAGATGAAGGTCGAGTTGCTGTTGATCGGGTCACCGTTCGGCATCTTGCCGCTCCAGCCGGACGGGACGTAGATCGGGTCGTCGAGGCGGTTGTAGTCGGTCTTGGTCTCGTTGACCGACACGCCCTTGGCGTCCTGGTTGTTCTTCCAGATGCCGTCAAGGAGAGCCTTGGCCGTGGCCTTGGCCTGGGCGTTGCCCGACTTGGCCGCGTAGAACATCAGGGCCTTGGCGTACGAACCGGCCACGCCGATGTCGTCGGTGTAGTCCCGGATGGTCACGTGCAGGCCGGTGTTGGCCGGCGGCATCCCGGTGCCGCTGAAGCTGGCGTCCGGCTGACCGGTCCACACCAGCGTCGAGGGGATCTGGAAGGTGCCGTCGGAGTTCACCGTGGTGCCCGCCAGCGCCCAGGCGACCCACTTGTCGAGGATGGCCTTGGCGTCGGTGTTGCCGCTGGCGTAGTAGAGCTCCGCCACGCGCTCCATCGTCCAGGCCTGGAAGCCGAACCACTGGTTGGACGGCGGGTCGTGGTAGACCGGCTGCCAGTCGTAGGCCATGCCGAAGAACTTCGGCAGGCTCGACGGCGGGGCCGCGTAGTGGCCCTCCCAGCTGTTGGTCGCGCCGCCGGCGATGCCGCCCTCGGCCGACTGCAGCCACTTGTAGAACTGCAGCTGGCGGGTGAGGCTGGTCGACCAGTCGGTGACCGCGGTCGAGCCCTTGGGCTTCAGCGCGTTGACGTTCGACAGCGCCCAGGCCGCCAGCGGGTTCTGGTAGCCCGAGTGGTTGTGGCTGGAGCCGATGCGCCACGCCCATCCGGCCGACGTGTCGGTCGCGCCGCCCCAGGCGTAGTACCAGGACAGCAGGTAGTTCGACGCGTTCTTGCCGGTGCCCGCCGGGCAGGAGGTGCTGGTGCAGTTGGGCTGCTTGAAGTACTTGTCGTACATCGAGTAGCGCAGGTAGTCGCCCATCTTCGCCGCGTTCGAGACGGAGGTGGAGATCTGCGACTGCTTGCCCTGCTCGGTCGCCCAGGTCAGCGCCCAGTAGGCGGCCTGGACGGCGCGGGCGTCGGCGTCCGGCGCGTTGGTGTACTTCCACTGCTTCGCGTACGACGCGTCACCGGTGAACAGGTCGAGGAACCCGTTGGGGCCGCCGAACTTGAAGGTGTCGCAGGACGGCTGCGGGATGGTCTCGAAGACCGACTCCTCGGGGCCGCGCTGGTAGGTGTTGATGTACGCGGGCTTGGTGGTGCCGTCGCCGCAGCGGCCGAAGCCGTAGGTGTTGTCGACGTCCAGCAGCCAGTGCATGCCGTAGATGTCGGAGGTGCCGTACGCGCTCTTCAGCTCGTTCGCGATCGGGTCGGTGCCGACGCTGACGCCGCTGTCGAGCTTGGACGGGTACCCCGAGATGTCGTTCCACTCACCCGCGTACGTCGCCGGCTTGCTGGGGTCGTACTTGTCGTTCGTCGGCTGGTCGGCGCGCGCCGGGATGATGTACTTCTCCATCGACTGCCACGCGGTGTTGAACTTCGACCAGTCGCCGGTGACCTTGCCGTACATCGCCTCCAGCCACAGGTAGTAGCTGTAGGCCTCGGACGTCGTCTCGTGGCCCTGGTCCGGCGCCTCCACGAGCAGCGTCTCGACCGAGTGGTACGGCACGCCCTGCGGCGAGAAGTACCCGTTGGCCGGGTCGTGGATCTTGTTGTACATCGTCAGGAAGTTCTTGACGTACTGGTTGTCCGTGCTGGGGCTCGTCGACGGCGACGCGGAGGGGCTCTGCGACGGCGACTGCGAGGGCGACTGCGACGGCGACTGCGACGGGGACTGCGACGGGGACTGGGACGGCGACTGCGAGGGCGACTGGGACGGAGACTGGGACGGGCTCACGACGGCCCCGCAGGTCACCCCGTTGACGGAGAACGAGGCGGGCTTGTTGTTGCTGCCGGTCCACGTTCCCTGGAACCCGACGTTGGTCGTCGCGCCGGACCCGAGGTTGCCGTTCCACGACATGTTCGTGGCCGTGACGGTGGCGCCGCTCTGGCTCCAGTTGGCCGACCAGCCGTTCGACAGCTTCTGCCCGTTCGGGAAGTTGAACTTCAGCGTCCAGCTGCTGATCGGGTCGCCAAGGTTCTTGATGTCCAGGCTGGCGGTGAAACCGCCGGAGCCCGAACCCCAGGAGTTGAGCGCGTATTGGACATCACAGGCCACGGCGGCGGACGCAGGCGTCTGCGTCAGCCCGACGAGGAGGCCACCGGACACGGTGGCGGCCGCCAGCAGGGCGATCCGTCTCCGCGATCGTGGGAGCGCTCCCGTGCTAAGAGCTCTCGTTCGCATTTGCGGGGGGTCTCCAAAAAGAATAGGGGTGGGAAGCATCGGCTGAAGAAGTGCCAGGTAGCGGATTCGACAGCCGATGCGGGCAGGGGTGGATCTGAACCGATACGATGGGAGCGCTCCCACATCAGGATTGTGGATTGGGCCCCCGGTATGTCAATGACGCGTTGCCGGAGCCTCACCCCGTGGCCGTACGGTGCCGTGAGCCGAGGCCCCTTGCTGGCCTTTTGCCCGCCTGTGACAAAAAACTGTGCGCGCGTAGAACTGAAACTTTCATCCGAAACCCTTTGGGCGTGGAGACCTCCGCCTTTGGGCGGGCGAGGAAACACGGCATGGTGCCGCACGGGATGCGAACACACGAACGATATTTAACTGATCATGTGTTAGCATGTGAGGTATGGTGCAGATCGTGAAGCGGGCGTACAAGTACCGCTTCCATCCGACACCCGAGCAGGCTGATGAGCTTGCCCGGACGTTCGGGTGCGTGCGCCTGGTCTACAACAAGGCCCTGGAGGAACGGACCCGCGCCTACACCCTGGAAGGCCGGAAGGTCTCCTACGTGGAGTCCTCGGCCGCGCTCACCGCCTGGAAGCGCGCCGATGAACTGGCGTTCCTCTCCGAGGTGTCCAGCGTGCCACTTCAGCAGGCGTTGCGGCACCTGCAATCGGCGTTCGCGAACTTCTTCGCCAAGAGGGCCAAGTACCCCACCTTCAAGTCCCGCAAGAAGTCGCGGGCGTCGGCGGAGTACACCCGCAGCGCGTTCCGCTGGCGGGACGGCCGGTTGTGGCTGGCGAAGATGGACGGCCCGCTGGACATCGTGTGGTCGCGTCCGCTCCCCGAAGGAGCGGAGCCGTCCACGGTGACCGTGAGCAAGGACGCGGCCGGGCGGTGGTTCGTGTCCATCCTGGTGGAGGAGAAGATCCGCCCGCTCGCCCCGACAGACAACCAGATCGGGGTGGACGCGGGGATCACAAGTCTGCTCGCTCTGTCCCGCCCGATCGACGGGTTGACCGACGAGGACGGCAAGGTCGCCAACCCCCGGTATGAGCGGGCCGATCGCAGGCGGCTGGCCAAGGCACAGCGGGCGCTTGCTCGCAAGGCCAAGGGTAGCGCGAACCGGGCCAAGGCCCGGCTCAAGGTCGCCCGCGTGTACGTGCGGATCACCGACCGCCGCCGCGACCACCTGCACAAGCTTTCGACCCGGCTCGTCCGTGAGAACCAAACGGTCGTGATCGAGGACCTCACTGTCCGCACCATGGTCCGCAACCACCGCCTAGCCCGTGCTATCTCCGATGCCTCGTGGCGGGAGCTGCGGTCGATGCTGGAATACAAAGCGCAGTGGTACGGGCGGGAACTGGTCGTGATTGACCGGTGGTTCCCCAGCTCGAAACTGTGCTCTGCCTGCGGGACGCTGGTCGAATCGATGCCGCTGAACGTCCGGACCTGGCGATGCGCCTGCGGCGCGGTTCACGACCGGGACGTCAACGCCGCCAAGAACATCCTCGCCGCCGGGCTGGCGGAGAGGTAAAACGCCTGTGAAGCCGGTGTAAGACCTCAACGAGAGTCCTCTCGGACGAGGCGACCGGCGGTGAAGCAGGAAGCCCAACCGGCGACGGTTGGAATCCCGGCCCTTCAGGGCCGGGAGGATGTCAACTGTTCCGGTCTCTCCCCCCACCACCCCGGGGACGGTGGTGGTTAGGGCTCTTGGCTGCGGGTAGGCGCTTCCCAACCTGGAAGGGAGGCAGGCCATGACCATCCAGAAGGAGTCGCCGTCCACGGGCGATCTCGTCCGACGGCTGTCCGAGGACGTCTCCCGGCTGATCCGCGACGAACTGCGACTGGCGCGGCTGGAGATGACTCGCAAGGGCAAGCGCGCCGGCATGGGCGCCGGCCTGCTCGGCGCCGCCGGCGTCGTCGCGTTGCTCGGCGGGGGTGCCCTCGTGGCCACGGCGATTCTGGCGCTCGCGTTGATCCTGCCGGCGTGGGCCGCCGCGTTGATCGTGGGCGCCGCGCTGCTGGCGATCGCCGGGCTGCTCGCCCTGGTGGGCAAGGAGCAGATGTCCCGGGCGGCGCCGCCCACTCCCGACGAGGCGATGCGCAGCCTCAAGGCAGACATCGACGTCATGAAGGAGAGTGCGCGCAGATGACCGAGACCGACCCCGGTGCGGCCCGGCCCAACGCCGGGACCGTGGGAGTGCACAGACAGGACGTGTCAGAGCCGGTCACCGACACCGAGTCGCTCAACGCCGTACGGCAGGCCAGGCCCGGCCCGGAGCCCGTCGCCGCGGCGCGGGACACGACGGGGGGCACCGAGACCGAGACCGGGAGGAGAGGCGGCGAGCACGACAAGGGCCACGACGAGATCTCGGAGGTGCGCCGGGACATCGAGCGCACCCGCGACGATCTCGGGGACACGATCGAGGCCCTGGCCGCGAAGGCGGACATCAAGGGCCGGGCGCAGGAGCGCATGCACGCGACCATGACGGCGGCGCGGGCCAGGGCCACCGGAGTGGCCGGGCGGGTGCGTGAGGCCGCCCCGACGCACATGCGTGAGGCGGCCGGCCGGGCCGGCGAGCAGGTCAGAACCGGTCCGGGCCTCGTGGCCGCCGCCGGCGCGGTCGCCGCCGCCGGGGGCGCGGTGTTGCTGCTGCGCCGGATGACCGGGGGCAGGGGCCGTACGGCGAAGACCACCGGGCTCGGCGTGCCGATCTTCCTGAGCGGGCCGGGTCTGCTGGGCAAGCGGGGCGTGACGGGCAGGCGGAGCCTCTCCGCGAAGGCCGGCCTGCCCGCGCGGATCCGCCTGTACGGCAGGACCGGTGTGCGCGGCCGCCCGGCGATGTCCCGCATGGGGATGCCCGGCCGGAGCATGTTCGGCAAGGGCATGTTCGGCGGGAAGGGCATGTTCGGCAAGGGCATGTTCGGCGGCAAGGGCAAGTTCGGCGGCGCGAGCATGTTCGGGAAGAGCATGCCGGGCAAGGGCATGGCGGGAAAGGGCGCGTTCGGCAAGGGCATGTTCGGCGGGACCCGCGCGATGCGCGGAGGCCGGGTGTTCGCGACCGCGAAGCACAACACGTTCACCCGGAGGTTCGCCCACCGATGACCGACCCCGAGGACGAGCAGGGGCCGCTGGAAAGGCTGTCGCGCCGCGACTGGATCGGAGTCGCCAAGCGCACGGCCAGGGAGTTCAAGGAGGACAACGTCCAGGACTGGGCGGCGTCGCTGACCTACTACGCCGTCCTGTCGATCTTTCCCGGTCTGATCGTGCTGGTGTCGATCCTCGGCCTGCTGGGCCAGGACGCCATCGGCCCGCTGCTCGACAACCTCAAGTCGCTGACGCCGGGGCCGGTCCAGGAACTGCTGCAGACCGGCCTCGCCAACGTTCAGCAGCACCAGGGCACCGCCGGGGTGTTCGCGATCACCGGTCTGCTGCTCGCGCTGTGGGCCGCCAGCGGCTACATGGGCGCCTTCATCCGGGCGACCAACGCCATCTTCGACATCCGGGAGGGCCGTCCGTTCTGGAAGGTCACCCCGCTCCGGGTCGGCCTGACGCTCCTGCTGGTGATCCTGATGGCGGCCTCCGTGCTCGCCGTGACCTTCACCGGCCGCCTCGCCGAGATCGCCGGGGGGATGCTCGGCCTCGGGCCCGCCGCGGTCACGGTCTGGAGCATCGTGAAGTGGCCGGTCCTGGTGCTGCTCGCGGCCGGCATGATCACGCTGCTCTACTACGCCGCGCCCAACGTGCGCCAGCCCGGCGTGCGCTGGCTCAGCCCGGGCAGCCTGCTGGCCGTCGTGGCCTGGGTCGTGGTCTCCGCGGGCTTCGGGCTGTACGTCGCGCGGTTCGGCTCCTACAACAAGACGTACGGCACGCTCGCGGCGGTGGTCGTCTTCCTCATCTGGCTGTGGCTGTCGAACATCGTCATCCTGACCGGGGCCCAGCTCGACGCCGAGCTCCAGCGCGGGCGCAGGATCGCCGACGGCGAGTCCCCCGCGGAGCCGTACGTCGACCCCCGGGACCCCCCGAAGGAGCCGGCCCCCGAAGAGGGCCTGAGCGAGTCCCGCACCGGCTGACGACGCATGCCCATGCCGCGTATGGTTACGGCAGTGGCGGCATGCGCCCGCGCCGCCTGCCGCGTCCTGCCACCGCTGATGGCCGCCGGGCCGCCCGGCCGTGACCTGGGGGAGGGGGCGTGACCGGATCGTGGGCGTGGGATCTGCTCATCGGCGTCGCAGTCGCGCTGCTGGTCACCTGGATCGCTCTGATCGGCATGCTGGCGGTCGTCCGGCCGCGCGGGGGACTGCTGCGTGAGGCGCTGCGGCTGCTGCCCGACGTGCTGCGTCTGGTGCGCCGTCTGGCCGCCGACCCCGATCTGCCCCGCGGTGTGCGCGTGCGGCTCGGCCTGCTGCTGGCCTACCTGGCCTTCCCCATCGACCTGGTGCCCGACTTCATCCCCGTCCTCGGATACGCCGACGACGCCATCGTGGTCACCGCGGTCCTGCGCTCGGTCGTGCGTCGCGCCGGTCTGCCCGCCGTGCGCCGCCACTGGCCCGGCACCGACGACGGCTTCGCCACCCTGGCCAGGCTGACCGGACTGGACAGGCCGCCCGCCGGCCCATGACCCGTCACCGGCGTACGGCCCGCGCCGAGGATCGCGTGTCGTCGCCATCGTCCGGTCATGTGCCGATCTCGTCGACGATCCGGACGTGGCTGTCGCAGGGCTGTTCGCTCACGTGGCCACGCTCGTCATCGCGTACGGCCTCGGCGGCGTCCCAGCGTGCACTGCGCAGCAGAGGGCGCATGGTCTGCGGGCCGCTCAGCCCGGCCTGCTCGGTCAGGTTCCGGCAGTTCTTCCGCTCGACGTCCGGCAGCAGGCCCCGCGTAGGCGCCTGCCGCGTGGCGCGATGCGGCTGAACCGAGACGCGATCCGCGTCATCAGGTCGGTGAGGGTGACGATCTGGCGGGCAGGGTCCACCCTGCGGCCACGGCCATCACGCGATCTCCAGATGTCTTCACAAACTCCAAGTGATCACGTGATGGCCGTTCCATGCCACCTCAACCGCGAAGATCGCGAAGTGTGACTGGAGTACTGAAGGCTGATCTGCCTCCTGAGCGGGGGGCTCTAGAACTCAGGAGACAGGCTGGCCAGCCCCGTGCATGAAGCGTCGTAAATGCCAGTTCCTTGAGGGAAAACGGTGCTGGAGTAGCTGTCCGTCTCGGTGGCGTATGCGGCAACGCTCAACAGAGGGTTGCCGCCCGACTGAACCACGCGGTAGCACTTCTTGGATCCGCAGTTGTTGTGGACCTTTACGTATCGCACTCCTAGGTTTGTGTTGGTCGACCAGCCCAGAAGCTGAACGCACGATGCAGACCTACTGGTAAGTATTCAGGTCGTGCGCGCGGTGTAAGGGTTCGGTCGGATGCGTGACGGTCCGTCACTTTGATCAACCGGCGTGCAGATGATGTGATCGTCGGGTGTCCGGCCTGGAGGAGCTGTCCCGCGA